>NZ_LFVU01000003.1 GCF_001047375.1 Clostridium cylindrosporum DSM 605 | reverse complement strand
TGTGTAGCTGACTGATACTAATAGATCGAGGGCTTAATCTTGATTAAGTTCAAAAGAATGCTGTGCAGTTTTCAGAGAATCATCTCTGGAACTAAGATATTTGGGGGTATAGCTCAGTTGGGAGAGCACCTGCCTTGCAAGCAGGGGGTCAGCAGTTCGAATCTGCTTATCTCCACCACATGGGTCTTTAGCTCAGTTGGTTAGAGCAACCGGCTCATAACCGGTAGGTCCGGGGTTCGAGCCCCTGAAGGCCCACCATATAAGGCCAAATAGCTCAGTCGGTAGAGCAGGGGACTGAAAATCCCCGTGTCGCTGGTTCGATTCCGGCTTTGGCCACCAAAACCTAGTATGTAAGTACTAGGTTTTTATTTTTTATGAGATGTTCTTTTCAAAGAATACTATTATGTTTATAATTAATATTAAGCGTATTATCTAACTTAATTTATGGAGGAGACTATATTTTGAGGATAAATAAATATATAAGTGACACTGGAATATGTTCAAGAAGAGAAGCGGATAAACTAATACAAAGTGGAAAAGTAACCATAAATGGAAAAAGAGCAGCTCTAGGTGATAGTGTAGAATATAATGATAAGGTTTTAGTAGACGGAAAGCCCTTAAAAGTAAAATCAAAAAGAGTGTATATTGTACTAAATAAACCTGTTGGCATAACCTGCACTACAGAACTTCACATAAAAGAGAATATAGTAGATTTTGTAGGGCATAAAGAGAGAATATTTCCAATTGGAAGACTAGATAAGGATTCAGAGGGGCTTATAATATTAACTAATGATGGAGATATAGTAAATAAGGTTTTAAGGTCAGAAAATAACCATGAAAAGGAATACATAGTAACAGTAAATAAATTAGTAACGGATAAATTTATTTCTAATATGGGAAATGGAGTTAATATAGAGGGGAAATTAACAAAAAAGTGTAAAGTAGAGAGGATTTCAGACTATACTTTTAGAATTATATTAACAGAAGGAAGAAATAGGCAGATTAGAAAAATGTCAGCAGCATTTGGTTACGAGGTTAAGAAATTAAAGAGAATAAGAATAATGAATATACTTTTGGGAGATCTCAAAAAGGGTAAGTGGAGAGATTTAACAAAGACTGAGTTAACAAGGCTATTCAAAGATATTGATTATAATGTAGAGATTCCTTAAAAACTTGACTCTATAAGTTATATAGGGTAAAATTTTTATGAATTAGAATATAATTTGTTGTAAAAATATTCAATAATATGGGGCTTAGAACTTAGCTGTATACTGGGCTCTATTTATTTTGTGTTGTTTAAAATACTATAAAATGTAGGTGATTATATGGAAAAGGATATAATGGAAATAGAACTTCAAAAGATTAAATCAAAGCTGTTATCTCCAATAAGAGAAGATTACAATCTAAAAGATTTTCTTAATAACATGACAAAGGACGAGCTAATTTCTATAAGAAAAACTTTAGGGGTTAAGGGGACAAGTTCTTTTACAAAACCTCAATTAATAGAAAGACTTAATGAGGTAATAAAAGAGAGTATACCTGATATATTACATAATATAACAGAAAAAGAATATTACATGCTTCTTATTATGATTCCGAAAAATGGAATAACACTGATTAATTTAGAAGATAAAAATCAATTAGAGATGATTGTAAGTCTTAGAAATTGGGGAATAGTTTATACTGGTAAAATTAATGATATGTTATTTGCCTCAATCCCTCGTGATATTTTCGGAGACATAAAAACTTCTATAGAAGACAAAAATGTTTCAGATTCTATAAGTAACAGACAAAAATGGTTAAGAGCAGTTTCAGGACTTTTGTATTTTTATGGTGCACTTGAAAAAGAAGAACTATATAACATGTTAATAAAGTTACTTGAAGAGGAAAAATCATTTGAAGAGTTTAGTAGAATAGTTGATATAGTTTGCAAAAATGGAAAGCTTATAAAGTCTGTGGATAATATATATTATTATTATAAAGTAGAAGATCCAAAGACAATTGTTGATGCACATAAAAAATCTCCACTTGAGTATCTAAATTTAGATATTAAGATTATTTATACATTTGGAATGGAAGATGCATTTAACTATAATGATTCTAACTATGCATTTTATGAGTTTTTAGTTAATAACCATAAGATGCTGCCACTTGATGCTGAAGCTTTAGTTAGTGAATGTGTATTTAAAATAAATAATGGATATACGAACCAGGAAGTAGTAAACTTTTTAAATACTTCTCTAGAAATAGATATACTTGATGAAAAAACAGTGATTAATCATATTGATGCCTTAGCACAAAATAACCCTCTTTGGACGTTGAAGGGAAATGCTAAGTCAGATATTTTAAAAGCATTAGGAAGAAATGATGAATGTTTTTGTGGTAGTGGGAAAAAATATAAGAAATGCTGTGAAGGTCGCTAATCAAATAACCTAGGCTTATGCTTAGGTTATTTTTTATGATATAATTATTGAATATACTTAAGAATATGAAGGAGAGTTACATGACGAAAATTACTTTAAAATCAAATATAAGAAAAAGAGTAGAAAAGGGACATCCATGGGTTTATGATAATGAAATAGATAAAATAGAAGGTGAATATTCAAATGGAGATATTGTGGATGTTCTAAATCCAAAGGGAAAGTTCATAGGAAGAGGATATATAAATGATAACTCAACAATTAGAGTTAGAATAATGACAAGAAACCCTAAGGAAGAAATAAATAGAGAATTTTTTGAAAGAAGAATAAAAAGAGCTTGGGAATATAGAAAAAAAGTAGTAGATACTTCAAGTTGTAGAGTTATATATGGTGAAGCTGATGAGATGCCAGGTATTATAGTAGATAAATTTAATGACTATTTATCTATTCAAACATTAACATATGGTATTGATCAATATAAAGATATTATAGTAGACATTTTGAAAGAAGTAATCGAACCTAAGGGTATATTTGAGAGAAATGATAATAATGTTAGAGAACTTGAAGGGCTAGAGCAATCTAAGGGAATTATATATGGAGACTTTGAACCACACACTATAATAAGTGAAAATGGAATAAAAATGCATGTCGATATTGAAAATGGACAAAAAACAGGGTACTTTTTAGACCAAAGAGAGAATAGACTTGCTATAAAAGATATAGTTAAGGATGGGGAAGTTTTAGATTGCTTTTCTCATACAGGGCCATTTGCTATGCATGCAGCATACTTTGGCGCAAAAAAGGTTACTGCTGTTGATATATCTGAACATGCAATTGAAACAGCAAAGGAAAATGCAAAACTTAATGGGTTAACAGATAAAATAGATTTTGTATGTGCTAATGTCTTTGATTTACTAAGAGAATATCAGGAAGAGGGAAAACAATTCGATGTAGTTATACTTGATCCTCCAGCGTTTACAAAGTCTGCAAAGAAAATAAAAAGTGCATATAAAGGATATAAGGAAATTAACTTAAGAGGAATGAAGCTAGTTAAACCAGGTGGATTCTTAGTAACAGCATCATGTTCACACTATATGTCTAAGGAACTATTTAGGGAAATGCTTCTTGAATCTGCAAGGGATGCTAGAAAGACTATCAGAGAAGTAGAGGTAAAAACTCAAGCTAAGGATCATCCATATCTTTGGAATTATGAAGAATCTTTATATTTAAAGTTTTTCATTTTAAACGTTTTATAAAGGTAAGTAGGTGTTAAGATGATAGAATTTAAAAATGATTGGGAAGTCTATTTAGCTGAAGAGTATAATAAGGATTATTATCAACAGCTTAGGAATTTTCTTGTTAAAGAATATAGTACAAAGACTATATATCCGAATAAGTATGATATTTTCAATGCAATTCACTTTACATCATACAGTGACACAAAGGTGGTAATACTAGGTCAGGACCCCTATCATGGACCTTCCCAGGCACATGGACTTAGCTTTTCTGTAAATACTAGTGTTAAGGTACCTCCTTCTCTACAAAATATTTATAAAGAACTCCATAATGATATTGGATGTTATATTCCTAATAATGGATACCTAAAGAAGTGGGCAGATCAAGGGGTAATGATGCTTAATACCGTATTAACAGTTGAAGCGGGTAAACCAAACTCCCATAAGGGAATAGGTTGGGAAATATTTACCGATAAGATTATTGAGACAATAAATATGAAAACTGATCCTGTTATTTTTATTCTTTGGGGTAAACATGCACAGGAGAAAGAATCATTAATAACAAATAAAAGTCATTTAATAATTAAATCACCTCATCCTAGTCCCTTTTCAGCTAACAGAGGCTTCTTTGGAAGTAAACCATTTTCTAAGGTTAATAATTTCTTGAATTCTATAGGTAAAGAAGGAATTGACTGGCAAATAGAGAATGTTTAGACTATGAAAACTATTATATAGAAATAAAAACCTCTTAATGATATAATGTTTTTTAATATATAACTTTAAGCTATATTAGTGTAAATAGGTATCCCTAAAAGTTATATAAGAATTAAAGGATATTATGTATATAAGACAGTTTAAAGATGGAGTTTATTGACTGTAAGGAGTTGATACAATTTGAAATTATGTTCAGTATGTAATAAGAACTTAGCTGTAATATTTACTACTAAGTTTGAAAATGGTGAAAATAAAGTAGTAGGTATGTGCGTAGAGTGTGCAAAGGACTCAGGTATACCTGTTATTGATCAAATAATGCAACAAAGTGGAATAACAGAGGAAGAATTAACTAATATAAATCAACAAATGGACACTATTTTTAAGGATTTAAATCTTGATGAACTTACAGATAGTAATTTTTTCTCATCACTTTTAGGGTCATCATCTAATGAAGGTGACTTAGAAGAACCATCTGAGGAAACAGTTAAAGAAGAGAATAATAGTAAAAAGAGCACTAAGAAGGATAGGAAAAAAGATAAAAAGACTAAAAATTTAGATACCTATGGTGTAAACTTAACTAACCTAGCTAAGGAAGGTAAAATAGACGAAGTAATTGGAAGAAGTAGGGAGATCCAAAGGGTAGTACAAATTTTAAATAGAAGAAGTAAAAACAACCCAGTTCTTATTGGTGAACCTGGGGTTGGTAAAACAGCTATTGCAGAGGGCCTTGCTTTAAGAGTTAGCAAAGGTGATGTGCCAGAAAAGCTTAGAAACATCAAAGTATATCTTTTAGATTTAACTGCTGTTGTTGCTGGAACTCAATTTAGAGGACAGTTTGAAGGAAGAATGAAGTCAATTATTGATGAGGTTAAAAACAGCAATAGAGAGATAGTCGTGGTAATAGATGAAATTCATAATATAATGGGTGCAGGAGAAGTTCAAGGTGGTGCAATGAATGCAGCTAATATCTTAAAGCCTGCATTAGCACGTGGTGAAATTCAAATTATAGGAACAACTACACTTGATGAATACAGAAAAAACATAGAGAAAGATTCTGCACTTGAAAGAAGATTTCAGCCAGTTTTAGTTGAGGAACCTACTATTGAAGAAACTGTAGACATAGTTCGTGGAATAAAGAATTATTATGAAAATTATCATAAAGTTAATATTTCAGATGACGTTGTAAAAGAAGCTGTTTTATTATCAGAAAGATATATTAGAGATAGATTTTTACCTGATAAGGCTATTGACGTTATAGATGAAGCTGCATCTAAGGTAAACCTTAAATCTAACCAAATTACTCAATTAGCTAGTGTAACTGATAAGCTTCATGAAACCATGAATCTAATGGAAGTTGCTAGAGAAAATCAAGACTATGAAAACTTAGCAAACTATAAGATGGAAGAAATAAAGCTAAAAGATAAAATTAAGTCATTAAAGGACGAGATAAAAGAAATTACACTTACAATAGAAGATGTAGCGGCTGTAGTAGAAGAGTGGACTAAAATACCTGTTCAAAGAATTACAGAGGGCGAAGCAGAAAGGCTTCTAAATCTTGAAAATAGAATTAAAAATAGAGTCATAGGACAAACAAAAGCAATTGAATCTTTATCAAGGGCTATAAGACGAAATAGGTCTGGATTTAAGAAGAAGAAAAAGCCTACATCATTTATTTTTGTTGGACCTACAGGTGTTGGTAAAACTGAACTTGTAAGAACACTTGCACTTGAACTTTTCAATAGTGAAGAAGCTTTAATTAGAATTGACATGTCTGAGTATATGGAAAAACATACAGTGTCTAAGTTAATAGGTGCACCTCCAGGATATGTAGGCTATGATGAAGGTGGTCAATTAACTGAAAAAGTTAGAAGAAAGCCCTATTCTGTTATTCTTTTAGATGAAATGGAGAAGGCACATCCAGATGTATTTAATATGTTACTTCAAATACTTGAGGATGGAAGATTAACTGATAATCAAGGCAAAACTGTTTCATTTGAAAATACAGTTATTATAATGACATCTAATGCAGGAACTAACTTTAGAAGCTCTGGTATAGGATTCTCTCAAAGTGAATTTGATAGATTAGAACAAAGTGTAAATGATGCTTTAAAGGAACATTTTAGACCTGAGTTTTTAAATAGAGTGGATGAGGTTATTATATTTAACTCATTGTCTAAGGAAGAATTAAAGCAAATAGTAAATATTATGCTTGATGAAGTAATAAATGATGCTAAGGATAAGGATATAAATATTAGTATTACTGAAGACTTGAAGGATTACATCCTAAAGGTAGGCTATGATGCCAAATACGGTGCAAGACCTTTAAGACGTGCTATACAAAGACATATTGAAGATAAGGTTGCAGAGGAATATCTAAAGGGTAATATTAAAGAAAATTCAAATATAACAGTTGATTTAGTTGATGAAGAAGTTGTTATAAGATAGTTAAAAGGCTGTAGATGTATCTACAGCCTTTGGTTTATAATGATTCATATGTTTCTTTAAGTAGAAGGGCATCATTTTCTAAAATAGGACTTTCACAAATTATACACCCCTTAGCGTTAAAATCCTTTAGAGCCTTTATACAATCTTTAAAATTAAAATCACTTTCGAGGAATGGAAGATGATTTTTTTCTCCCTTAGGTCCATAATTTATACCAGACATATGTATATGCATATCTTCAATAGCATCTCTCGATAGTTCTTTTTCGATGTATGATAAAACATTATAAAAATCTTTATATCCCTTAAGTCCACCATTTTCACGTGCATGAAGATGTGAAAAGTCTATACATAATTTACAAGTCTTTATTTCTTTACATATTGCAACAAGTTCAGTTAAATCACCAAATTGTGTTGGTTTCCCAGTAGTTTCAAGTCTATAATCTACACCAATATCAGGTAAAAGAGATAGATTATTTAAAATTGTTTCAAATGTTTCTTCCTTTGAGTCTTTAAGATAAAATCCAGGATGGAATACAAGGCTTCTTCCTTCTACTTTTTTAAGTGCATTAGCACCATTTACTATACGCTCAATTGACTTATCCTGCTTTTCTTTTTCGTCTGCATTAAGGTTTATGTAGTATGAACCATGGGCTGACAAATAAAAGTCTTTAGATAATTTTTCTGTTAAAATGCCATCTTTATTCTTATCAGTTACATTTACACTTCTAACAAAGGGAAGTTCCATTGCCTCAAGGCCTATTTTATTAAGGTGTTCTATACCTGACTTATAATTAAATTTTGTATTTTCATCTCCAAGTGGAAGTCCTGATATACCAAATAATAATTTGTCCATATAATAATCTCCTTTTATATTTAATTTACATATATTCTATCAAATATTCATTTTTACTTCTATAATGGTTACAATATAATATGTAGATAAATAGAGGAGGATATCATGAGAAAATTAAAGCTAAGGATTAAAAACAAACTTACATTAACGGAAGCACTTAGAATAATAAGATTTTCCGCTGAAAACCAAAGAAGTGTAAATCAAGGAGTTATAGATATAATAAAGAAAAGTTTTAACTTTAATGAAAAAGATTATATATATATAAAGGCAGAATTTGAACTAATATTATTAAGTCATAGCGTTGACCATATTCTAAGGTTATTGCAGGAATTTAGGGTTTTAGAAAAGTTAATACCAGGACTTTCTAGGTGCTATGGATTTAATCAACGTAGCAAGTATCATAACAAAGATGTTTTTGAACATATAATTTCGGTTACATCAATTGTACCTAGAGATATCACTTTAAGACTTTGTGGAATTCTACATGATATAGCAAAGCCTATATGCTTTACTATGGATTCTAAAGGGAATGGTCATTTTCCGAATCATGATGCATTATCTGCAAGTATGGCTAGGGATATTCTTAAGGGCTTTGGATATAGTGAAGATGTTATAGATAAGGTATACCTCTTGGTAAAGAATCATATGAAAAAGTGTAAAGTAGCTAGTAAGGAGAATTTAATAAAGTTAACAAATCTTGTAGGAAAGGACAATGTTATAGATCTTTTAGAGCTACAAATAGCAGATGACTTGTCTAAAAACCCAGAATATGTTAATGTAAAGCCTCTTGTATGCTTATACAAAATACAAAAAAACATAAACTAAGGCTACTTAGAAGTTATAGTGCTTCTAAGCAGCCTTAGTCGCTATTTAAGTTTTATCTTTTCAAATAATTCAATTAAGTTTTCTATAAGCATAGAATTCGTCATTGCACCAACGCCACCTGGAACAGGAGTAATTAGAGAAGCTTTCTTAGAAACATTATCAAAATCTACGTCTCCACATACTTTTCCATCAATTACGTTTATACCAGCATCAGCTATGATTACACCATCTTTAACCATGTCCTCTGAAATAAGACCTGCCTTACCAGCAGCAGCTATTATTATATCAGCTTCTAGTGTATGCTTCTTAACACTTTTTGTATGAAGATGGCATAATGTAACTGTGGCATTTTCTATTAATAGAAGTTGGGATACAGGTTTACCAACAGTCCTACCTGAACCTACAACAACAACTTCTTTACCACAAAAGTCAACGTTACTATCTTTAAGAGCACGAATTATACCTTTAGGGGTACAGGGAACAACACTCGGTTCTCCCATAAAGAGCTTACCAAGGTTTTCGGAATGTACACAATCAACATCCTTTAAAGGAGAAATTGAATTAGCTATTTTATTTTGGTCAAATTCATTAGGTAGTGGGAATTGTATAATGATTCCGTGGATACTATCTTCTTTATTTAATTTATCTAGCTCAGAAATAAGCTCTTTCTCTGTTATATCACTTTCAAACTTACTAATGTGTAGGTTTACAGAAAGTTCATCACAGGTTTTCACAATACTTTTAACATAGGAAACAGAGGAAGGATGATCTCCTACTTGCACAATTTCAAGATGAGGAACTTCACCATATTGATCATTTATTTTCTGTATTTTGTCTATAAGGGACAATCTTATTTTTCGTGATAATTCTTTACAGTCAATAATACTCATTATAGACCTCCTTGATTTTAATTTGATTATTGTTAATACTACAATTTTACTATTCTTGAAATAAAGCTATAAATTTTATTATTAACAACTTTATGGCATATATTTATTATTATATACATTTTAAGTTAAATTAGCAGTTGTATTGTTAATTTTACTTTTACAAATAAAATTAATCTATAATATAAATATGTATATAATATTAAATTAAGTATATATTTGTATTTTTTATAGATGCAATAGTAATTTATGAAAAAAATATAAAAAAAGTTTCTAAAATATGTTGACATTATATAGCGAAGTATATATAATAATTATTGTGAGCTGAGCGAGTAATCGCAAAGACAAACAGTTGGGTTATCGCCAAGCGGTAAGGCACGGGACTTTGACTCCCGCACGCGTAGGTTCGAATCCTACTAGCCCAGCCAATATGAGCCACTAGCTCAGTCGGTAGAGCACATGACTTTTAATCATGGTGTCCAGGGTTCGATTCCCTGGTGGCTCACCAGAAGTCAAGGATTATCCTTGGCTTTTTTTATATTCACTATTATGAAGCATACTAATTTACGTAAGGTTGAATAGATATTATACCCATATAAAAAGCATAAAATTTATGATAATATAATTGGTATACAATAGCCTAAACAAGTTTTGGTATTAATATGTATAAGACATAAGAGTGAGTATCTTTTAAATACACTCAATAATTCATATCTATAAAATTCATTAAGCTAATTAATTCTACAAAGTAAATCTTAATAAAACTTTTTATATATAAAAAATAATAATTAAATTATATATATTATAATTAGGTTTATAATGCTATATTAATAAGATATCTTTTAAGTATGTATAAATTAATTTTGTAAAAATAATAATTATTAATAAATAATTATTGCAAATAAATAAAGTTTATGATATATTATAAACATAAAGAATAAGAAAACAAAAACTTTAGGGGGGACTTAAATAATGAAAAAATTTGTATGTTTAGTTTGTGGATATGTTCATGAAGGAGATTCAGCACCTGAAGCTTGCCCACTATGTAAAGCAGGAGCAGATAAATTCCAAGTTAAGGCAGAAGGACAACTTGTTTACGCTGATGAACATAAAATAGGAATAGCAGAAGGAATCGATGCTGAAGTTCTAGAAGGACTAAAGGCAAACTTCATGGGAGAATGTACAGAAGTTGGTATGTATCTTGCTATGAGCCGTCAAGCAGATAGAGAAGGATTCCCAGAAATAGCTGAAGCTTACAAGAGAATAGCTTGGGAAGAAGCGGAACATGCTGCTAAGTTTGCAGAACTTCTAGGAGAAGTTGTAACTACAAGCACTAAGAAGAATCTTCAACTAAGAGTAGACGCTGAGCACGGAGCATGCCAAGGTAAGAAGGACCTAGCTACAAGAGCTAAGGAACTTAACTACGATGCTATCCATGATACAGTACACGAAATGTGTAAGGACGAAGCTCGTCATGGTTCAGCTTTCAAGGGAATGCTTGACAGATACTTCGGAGATAAGTAATTAATAGGGCCTGAAACCCTTTATATAGCACAACCGGATTATAACCGGAGGCAAAAAGGATGATTATTTAGTTAATCATCCTTTTTTATTTTTCTTATATATAAGTAAATAAAATATTTAATCATGGACTTTACTTTATGAAGATATATCACAAAAGGCTGAAATTACGAACCTAACAACTACAGTAGGAACTAAAGCACCTAATACAGATAACATTAAACTAACAACTGCTAAAGAGGTTACAGGTACGATAAATGAACTTTTTACAAATGCGAATAATGGGAAATCCTGGTAGCTAGCGTTGTTGGAAGTCCACTATTGGCTACACATACATTCAAACAACAATCAGATAAAGTACAAGGTATTAAAAATAAATTATGAAATAATTTGGTAGCTAATGGAGTAACAGCCAGTAGTACAGAAAGTTTAGAAGGAGCGGTTTTCAAGGGTGAATATATTAAGATTGTTGAGTATAAAGATAGGGTTAGAAAAGTATTATTTTAATAATGGAAATTGGATTTTAAATTAAATATGTGGTATTTTATGGTATATGAATAATTTTGTGATGGAGTGATATATATGAATACTATATATGATAAGGTAAAAGATATACATTATTTATTAAAGTACACACCTTATGAGGATAAATATGGTCTCTATACAACTAATATACTATTTACTGCTATTAAAATTGTAGATGTATATCATACAATTTGTATTGCAAGAGCTAATCTGCATTATATGGATAATGATGATTATGGGAATTTTGCGAGTGATGAAATAAGTAAGTTATTTGTAAATACTTTATTAATACAGAATGCTTTAATTTATTATAATTTTGCGATAGACTATAGTTGGCAAGTAATGTGGTTATATTACAGTCCTATGATAAAAGACATGATGCCAACTAATGAACTATATGAAAGCACTATAAAAGAATGCGATTATCAAAAGCTTAGATTAAGGTTGACTTTGGCCAATGAATTCAAGTTAAGAAAATTTTATTTAGAAAACTTTTTTGAAAATAATAATACACAAGAAATTAGGAAACTATATAACTTTATAAAACATAGAGGAACTGTACATTTTCCAGGTTTAGGTATGAATGAAAACAAGGCTAGTGTAGGTCTTTTTGGAATGGAAATGCCACTTATTTCTAGAGAAAGCATAGATCCTGATAAATTAAAAAATCAATTGATAGATTTGGATAATATGTTTGTAGAATATTTTGAAGAAATAATAGGTTTCTTAATACCATCTGAATATTTGCTTAATGGAGATGGAATAAGATCTTGTATTAATTATTATCAAAAATATAAACATGAATTAAAAGAGTATAACAAAAAGTGGAAGTGGTAAAAACTTGGTATTTACAATATTAGAGTACAATCTAGCATTGATATTGGTTCTCTATAGAATTAATTTAAATGACAAATATAATAATCTCATAATGGTAAAGATACTTTTAGGAGGTGTTTGTTTTGTCAGAAGTAGAGGATTTACTAAAAGATGTTGAGATCTTAAGGAAAAAACTATTGTATCTAATTGACAAAAAACAAGGTGATTTGGTTGATGAAGAGATAGTAAATTTAAGTAAGGTTTTAAATGCAGCATTAAATCAATATAACAAAGTTTTAGAAGAAAAGTTAAATCAATGATAGAGCTATTGAAGGCTCTTTTTTTATGCCTATAAATGACAAAGAACGTACGTTTTGAGGTGGTGAAATAGTAATATAATTAAACTAACAATGTTGTAAAATCATATTTTTAGTTATAAGTGATATTATCATAATTGATAATATACTATAGACATTTACTTGAGACAGTATTTATATAGAAATGATAATTTGATATAATATATATTACCATATAAAAGATATTAAGGAGAATTATTTATGAAGGTTAACTTTTATACTTCTAAAAGAGAGTACGATGAAAAGAAAGAAGAATTTAATAAAGCTATAATTTCAGTTGTTGAGAAAGGTATTTCTACGCTAGGACCAGAAGTAGTAAAGCTTGAGGATGAAATAAAAGAGTTTACTGGTGCTAAGTATGCTATTGGAGTAGCATCAGGAACAGATGCACTAGTTCTTGCATCAGATATTCTAGGCTTTAATGAAGGTACAGAGGTTATAACATCTCCATTTACATTTTTCGCATCCGCTTCATGTATAGCTAGAACTGGGGCTAAGCCAGTATTTGTTGATATTGATGAGGAAACTTTTAATATAGATGTAAACAAAATAGAAGAAAATATAACAGATAAGACAAAGGGTATATTACCAGTACATTTATTTTTACAAATGGCTGATATGGATAAGATTATGGACATAGCGAAAAGTCATAATCTAAGGGTTCTAGAAGATGCAGCTGAAGCATTTGGAATGAGATGGAGGGGTAATTCTGATGAATATAGACATGCTGGAACAATTGGAGATTTTGGGATATTCTCATTTTTCCCTACTAAGACCTTAGGGGGATATGGAGATGGAGGAATGATTGTTACTAATGATGAAAAGCTATATGAAATGGCAAAGATTTATAGAGTACATGGTGCTTCTAAAAAATATCACCATGAGTATATAGGATATAATTCAAGACTTGATAGTATACAAGCTGCTGTTCTTTCAGTTAAGATGAAATACATAAACGACTCTATAGAAAAAAGAGAAGAGATTGGATCATGGTATATTGATGGACTAAAAGACATTAAAGAAGTTAGAATACCTAAGATATTAGGAAATCAAAAACATGTGTTCTATGTATTCAATATATTAGCTGAAAAAAGAGATGAATTAGCTGAGTACTTAAAGGAAAAGGAAATAGGATTTAGTATATACTATCCAAAACCACTTCATCTTCAAGAATGCTTTAAATACCTTGGTCATAAGGAAGGTGATTTCCCGGTAGCAGAGAAGATATCTAAGGAAATTTTGGCGCTACCTATGTATCCAGAGTTAACACGTGAAGAAGTAGAATATGTATGTAATGTAATTAAAGAATTCTATGCTAAATAGATTAGAGGGACTGGCAAATTTGCTAGTCCTTTTTGTAATAAACCTTTATTAGTTATTCATAAGATATTATGTATAGCTATATGGAGGTGAATAGATGAGAGGATACAAGAGAGTAAGAAGAAAAAAGGGAGTTATAAACTTAATATTACTTTATGTAGGTATACTCATAGGATTATATTTACTAGCATTAATTATTACAGTTACATTAAATTTTTTGAATCCTACATCTTTAAAAGTAAAGACAATAACACGTCAAGAAGTATTTGATAGAGCAATTAGTATGATAAATTATACATGGGAATATAAGAAGATAGATGCAATAGAAGGTGTTACACCTCCATACTATTTAAATGAGAGTGGTAAGTTTATAGGAATACCATATTGTTATGGTGGTCAATTTTCACTTGATCATTCAAATGTAGAGGGTATAGGGAGTTTCCAAGACGCTTTAAATAAAAACTATTATCCAGGCAATATTAACACAAAAAATGGTTACGTTAAAGGAAGTGCAGGAGTTGATTGTTCAGGTTTCGTAGCCTCAGCTTTCAATATTAAAGAGAGAATATCAACATCAACAATGGATAAGTATTTTGGTAATATATCACTTAAGAAGATAAAACCAATGGATATTATAAACTCGAAGGGAAGACATGTGTACATATATCTTGGAACTACTAAGGACGAAAAGGGTATAATTATACTTGAATCCACAAGCAACGGTTTGAAAAAATATAAGGATAAAACAGTTGTAAATTACAAGACAATGAAGGAATTTAAGAAAGATTTAAACGAAAGAAATTACAGTATAATGAGATATAAAGGAATAAGAGGTAACGACATAAATAATAAGTTTGATAGCTACGAATTTAATAACAATGAAAGAAATGCTAAAATTATTGAGAACAATCAGGAAATTACAGGAAGCATAGATTACTTAGAAGATATAGATTATTACAATATGAACAATATAGATAATAAATTTATAAATGTTTCTAGTTTACAAATATCTCAAAAAATTACTATATATAATAATGAGAAAAGTTTCACTATTGATAAAAAAGGAAAATATGAAATAGATTTAAAGGGGAAAGTATATATAAAAGTAGAATTAAAAGGCAATAATTTAAAGGAAAAGAGCTATTCATTTGAAATATTTAATAAATAATCATTATTATTTATGTTAAGTACTTGAAAAATAATAAGTTTTATAATATCATCTTATAGTACATGTTTATTGATTTTTAATAAAATTTTTATAGATAAGGAGCTAATAAGATGAGCCTTTTTAAACAATGGGAAGAATTAGTAGAGGTTGATAGAACTCAACAAGAATCAGAAAGCTTTTGGAAAGAATATTTAGAAAAAGAAAGAGATGTATACATATACATTCTAAAGAATAAGGACGAAGTAGTTAAGGGGACTGTAAAGGACCTAGCTGAAAAGTTCAATATGGACTCAGTAACTTTTGCAGGATTTGTATCAGGAATTGAAACAAGTCTTAAAAACGAAATAAACCTAGATTCTTTAGAAGAATCTTCAGAAGTAGAATTAAACGTAGACTTCGAAAAGCTATTCTACAATATGCTAGACGCTAAGGCAGATTGGCTATTTACTTTAGAAGAGTGGGAAGAAGTATTATCACTTGAAGCAAGAGAAGCTATAGCTAAGGAGTACAAGCAATCAAAAACAATAGTTAAGGAAGAAAAGATTGGTAGAAATGATCCTTGTAAGTGCGGTAGCGGTAAGAAATATAAAAAATGTTGTGGTAAATAATAAAACAGGTGGATATCCACCTGTTTTTTTTATTTTAATCTTTTTAACACTTCTAATAGGTATTTCCACATTCTTTTCGTAGAAGGAATGCTTAGATGTTCATTAGGACTATGAACGTCAAAGTGGTCAGGACCAAAGGATATTATATCAAGCTCTGGTAGCTTACTTTTTAAAATTCCACATTCAAGTCCAGCATGAATAGCTGTTATAATAGGTTCTTTATTAAACATATCCTTAAACACATCTACGAATACGTTGCGTAGGTAGGAATCCTTAGAAAACTCCCATTCAGGATAATCACCATCTATATCTATTTTTGCATCAAATGAATTAGAAAGAACTATATGTTTGTTTAAAATATCCTGTTTTAAGGATGAAATAGAACTTCTAATAGCACTTTCAAATAGAACTTTACCAGATGATGTTTCAACTATTCCAAGATTAGTTGAACTTTCAGCAAGTCCATCTATAAAGTTACTCATCGACATAACGCCATTTGGTATAAGTGATATTATGTTTACAATTTTATTTGTTGTTTCTTTATCGAAGGATTCTCCTTCTAAAGAATTTTCAATTATTGAGACATTTATATTGTCATCTATGGACTGAAGTTCATTTTTAAAGTCTATATTAAACTGGGTAATTATATCTTTTAATTTATTAATATTCATTTTTTCAACAAAGACATTACAACTACATTCACGAGGAATAGCGTTCATTTTAGATCCACCATTTATATCTTTTATAAAGAAATCTACTCCCTCAACTAATAACTTAGATAATATTCTTCCCATAAGTTTATTTGAGTTGCCTCTTTGCTTTGTTATATCCATTCCTGAATGGCCACCTTTAAGGCCAGAAATGGATATGCTAAATCCTTTATAGTTATCCTTAAGAGATATATTGTTGCTATCAATAGTTATGCAGGTTCTAACACCACCACAGCAGCTTACAAGAAGGCTTCCATCTTCTTCTGAATCTATATTAATTAAATATTTACCACTTAAAAGCGATGGGTCAAGGTTCATAGCTCCTCCCATACCAACCTCTTCCTCTGTTGTTATAAGAACTTCTAAAGGGGGATGAGGAATATCATTTGATTCAAGTATTGCAAGTGCATAGGCAATAGCAACACCATTATCAGCTCCAAGAGTAGTATTTGTTGCATAAATCATATCATCAATTATTCTAGGTTTTATAGGGTCGATTAAAAAGTTATGACTAGTGTCATTATTTTTCTCACAAACCATATCCATATGACCTTGAAGTATAACTCCCTTAGAATTTTCATATCCTTTAGTGGCATTCTTTTTTATGATGACATTAAGGTGTTTATCTTGAAAAAATTCTAAAGAGTGTTTTTTTGCAAAGCTAACAAGATAGTCACTAATAGCTTTCTCGTTTTTTGATCCTCTCGGAATATTTGAAATTTCCTCAAAATATTTAAATACACTTTTTGGTTCTAAGTTTTCTAATATCATTTAGTCACCTCATAATTTAATAATTATGTTTCTATTATATGGTTTTAAAAAGATATTTACAAATTGGTTATAGAATAGATATAATTTATAGCTTGTAAAATGAATATAGCTATATTATAATATGTCTGCACATGAAAATTTCAATTTCGTATAATAACATTTATTCAACATTAATTTATAGTAATCGAATACGCATATCTTAATGGTTTTAATTATAAGGTAAGTTGTGACATTATTAACGCTGTTGACATAATTCTTTAAATATATAATAGATTATTAATAAATCAAGATTATATATAGTTTTATTTAAGTCTTTGGTATAACTTAAGGGAGGAAAGAAGTATGGAAAAGGGGATGTTAACAACACCTGAAATATGTCAGGAAACCATTCAAATCGGTATCAAAAAAGGTGTAAAAACAATGTTCTATCAAACACTAATATTAGCAACTCTAGCAGGTGCATTTATTGCTTTCGGTAGTTTTGTATCTATGGTGGGGTCACACGGTATATCAAACTATGGACTTTCGAAATTCGTAGCAGGTGCATTATTTCCAGTTGGTTTAGTTTTGGTTCTAGTGTGTGGTGCTGAATTGTTTACAGGAAATACACTTTTGATTCAAGCTTATATGGAAAAGGAAATCACATTATTTCAATTTGTAAAAAATTTAGTAACTGTATATGTAGGTAATTTCATTGGTGCATTTATGATTGCTGTTTTAATATATTTAAGTGGACTTTTATTAGGTAATGATGTAAAACTTGGGGCATATGTTATAAAGGTAGCTGCATACAAAGGAAGTCTTACTTTTATGAATGCTTTAGCTAGTGGTATATTGTGTAATTTTCTTGTATGTTTAGCTGTTTGGGGTTCCTATGCAGCTAAGGATGTTGCAGGCAAGATATTAATAGTTTGGGTTACGATTATGACATTTATAACTTCAGGGTTTGAACATAGTGTTGCAAATATGTATTACTTTTCAATCGGAATACTTGCAAAGCTAGACCCTAGAATTTTAGCTTCATCTCATCTTCCAGTGGATAAGATAAATAGCGTTAATATTTGGAATGCTATAGGTAATATTATACCAGTAACAATAGGAAATATCATAGGCGGTATGTTACTTGTAGGTCTTGCTTATTGGTTTGTTTTTGTAAGAATACCTAAAAATCAGGATGGTATAAAAAAATCTAAAGAAGATGTTTGTGAAAGTGAAAATGATAAGATAAGAGCATAGAATAATGAGTTGGAAGAATTTTCTTTCAACTTTTTATATTTTTAGACAAATAACTTAAATATTGATATAATGAATATGTAAAAAATTATATAAAAAATCAAGTTAGCAAGGAGTGGTATCAAGTGGATTTAAAGTCAAAGGAAAAAATCAGAAAATACTATATTGATTCTTGGACTGAAGCAGAGGATAGCGTAGTTGTTGAAACTGCTCTAAGAATATATATAAATAATAGTCATTATATATCACTTATGTGTACTCCAGATAAAATGGAAGAATTAGCTCTAGGCTTCTTATACTGTGAAGGTGTTATAAAGGATTATAGTGAAATTAAAAATATAAAGTTAGAAGATAACATACTAAACATTGAAATGGATAAGAAGGTTCATACTTACAAATTTAAGGATAGAGCAATGTCCTCAGGATGCTGTAAAGGAAGTATGCATATTAGCGTTATTAATCAAAATTCTCTTGAAAGGCTAGAATGCGATAAGGTATTCAATGCAGATAGTATTATTGGTTTAATGCATAACTTTAATAAGCATTCAGATCTTTTCCAAGAAACAGGTGGTGTTCATAGCTGCGGACTTTCAGATGGGAATGAAGTTATTTTATTTGCAGAGGATATTGGTAGACATAATGCCTTTGATAAGGTTATAGGTATGGCACTGAAAAATAATATCAAAATGGATGACAAGATTGTTCTAACTTCAGGTAGATTATCTTCAGACATCATAATTAAAGCAGCAAGTGCTAAGATACCTCTAGTTGTTTCTCATTCAGCAGCTACGAAGCTAGCACTTAATCTTGCTAAATCACTTAACATTGCTGCAGTTGGATTTGTAAGAGGAGAAAGATTTAACGTTTATACTTGTTTTGACAGAATAAAATAGAGGTGATAAGCTTGGAATTAAAGCTTGGAAATAGATTTAGGGAATTCATTAATGAAATTGAGAATTTTCTAAGGGATAGAAAGAACCTTATGGTTTATGAGGACTATATAGATGAAAATCTTAATAGTGCCTATAGATTCTTTTACTCAAATCCTAGGGACTTTTTAGAATTTATCAGTATAGATTTATATTTAAATCAAGAAAAAGAGGTTCCTTTAGGTAAAATAAGTACTATTACTTCTAAAAATGAAGTTAATAATGAAAATTTATATCCAATTTATGGTGAAGTTTTAACTGAGGAGTTTTTTGTTCGTGGTATAGAAAAAACCAAAATCAGTTTGATTTTAAATAGAAAAGGGTATGAAAATATTGAAGATGCAATAAAATACTTTGAAAAAAATATTATTTAATTAGCGTGAATTTTATAAAGCAAAAGCTACTGACTATAGTCAGTAGCTTTTATTTTTGGTTTTGCTGAAGAAAGTGATAAATAATAAAGATATATTTTTTAGTTACAATTCTTAAATTTATATTAAAAAGGTATAGACGACATGAAAATAGCATGTTAGAATGATATCAAGTCAAAGAATTTTGTAAATATTCAGCTAATTGTATATTTTAGGATCATTCTTGTATATACTCGATTATATGGTTCGAGTGTTTCTACTAGGTTACCGTAAAAAAAGCCTAACTACAGGAATAGCATAATAAAAGTGCTATTCTTGTAGTTAGGCTTTTTTATATTAGTACTTAAGGGGGAAAGGAAAATGGATAAGGGAATATTAACAACTCCTGAAATATGTGAGGAAACTATTAAAATTGGTATCAAAAAAGGTGTAAAAACAATGTTTTATCAAACATTAATACTTGCAATACTTGCTGGTGCCTTTATAGCATTTGGATGCTTTGTCTCTATTGTAGGATCACATGGGATTTCAAATTATGGACTTTCGAAGTTTGTAGCTGGTACACTATTTCCAGTTGGACTTGTTTTGGTTCTTATATGTGGAGCCGAATTATTTACAGGAAACACTCTCTTAATACAGGCGTACATGGAAAAAGAAGTTACACTATTCCAGTTTATAAAGAACTTAGTTACTGTTTATGTAGGCAATTTTATAGGTGCATTTATGAGTGCAGTTTTAATCTACTTAAGTGGACTTTTGTTAAGTAACGACTTGAAACTTGGGGCATATGTTTTAAAGGTAGCTTCTTATAAGGGAAGCCTATCCTTTTTAAATGCTTTAGTAAGCGGGATATTATGTAATTTTCTTGTGTGCTTAGCTGTTTGGGGCTCATATGCAGCTAAGGATGTAGCAGGCAAGATATTAATAGTTTGGGTTACGATTATGACATTTATAATATCAGGATTCGAGCATAGTGTTGCAAATATGTATTATTTTTCAATTGCAATACTTGCAAAGATTGATTCTAGAATTATAGTAGCATCTCATCTTTCAGCTGATAAATTAGAAAGCGTTAGTGTTTTTAATGCTATCGGAAATATAATACCTGTAACTATCGGAAATATTATCGGAGGTATGTTACTTGTAGGGCTAGCATATTGGTTTGTTTATGTAAAAATGCCTAGAGATAAAGATAATTCCACAAAGGAGAAGTACTAATAAAAATAAAGTTTATTTTCAATATATATTTAATATTAAGAAGAAGCTACTAAAGAAAATCAGTAGCTTCTTCTTAATTTGATGGTGAAAATACAATACCTACAGAACCAGGTCCTGTATGAACAACAAGTGATGGTGTTATTTGGGTAATACATATTTCACCTATATTATTAAATTCTTTTATCTTATCGTAGAGGAATTGAGCATCATCCTCTGCCATTCCTTGAAGTATCGAAACATTTGCTTTTGTAGTTAGTATGAATTTTTTTAGTGGTTCAAGCATTTTATCAAGGGCATTTTTCTTACCTCTAGCCTTTGAATAAGTAAAATACTTTCCTTCCTCATCAATAGATATTATTGGCTTCACATTTAATAAAGTACCAATTGTTGCAGCCACTTTTCCTATTCTACCGCCTTTTTGAAGATATTCAAAGGTATCAACAGTAAAATACACCTTAGTGTTTTTCTTAAAGGAGTCTAGCTTGGATACTATTATGTCAAAGTCTAGTCCAAGTTTAATAAGGCGTGCGGCTTCTAAAGTGACCATACCTAAACCACGGGATAACAATTTCGAGTCTACAATATGAATCTTTATTCCATCAATTTCATTTGCTACTGTATTCATCATACTATATGTACCACTTAAACCAGAGGATATTGAAACTACTAAACAGTGAGTATAGCCTTCAGACTTTATTTTTTTAATTGTAGCTAAAAAGTCTCCAGGGGATGGCATAGAAGTAGTTGGAATTTCTTTTTTAAAGTTAGCGTATACTTCATCAGCAGAAATATCAACTCCATCTTTAAATTCTCCATGGCTATAACTGATTCTTAATGGCAATACATTTATATTATTTTGTTGAATAATCTCTTTTGTTAAGTCGCATGAGCTATCAGTTACAAGAGCAATTTTATCCATATCATTAACCTCCAAATATTATATAGATAGTATCATTATACATCCTTAAATATTCTTTAACAAGTTATAGGGAAATGAATAACTTGTTAAAATAATCTTTATAAGAATATTCTGTATCATTTGTTTTAAAATATAAAATATTGGTAAAAATATTACTAATAAAACAGTATTGGAGTGATATTTACCAAATGTCAAGTATAAATACAATTTCCCTATTTAAGGATTATATGATAGAAAAAAAACTATCCGAAAGTGTAATAGAATATAACTTAAAAGTTGTTAACTTATTATATGATAATATTTTAATTCCACTTAATAAGGAACTTGATAGTATAGATGTTTATGCTTTTGAAGAATTTACAGATAGAATAGACATACTTGATAATAAGTTGCTAGGACGTGAAGGTATTGAGTTAATACTGGATGCAATGCTTATCCTAACGGAATTTTTAAAGTTTAAAAAGCTTATTAAGGGAGGTAAAATTGCATACTATAGAAGAATGTTTACTAATAAGGATTATTACTTAGATAAATATGATAGCATTAAAGGGAAAAAGGATAATGTTAAGGAATTTATAAGAAAAATTACTAAAAACAAATTAAGTTATCTATTTACAAGACTTTTAGATGAGATTAATGTATATACTTTTTCAACTATTTTGGAAGTAGAGAGTATTTTAGATGAAGAGGGAAGTGATGAAGCTTCAACTTTATTGATACATGCGTTAGAAAATATAAAGCTAATAGAAAAGAAGGGTAAAAGATTTATTGCTACAAAAAGGGGGAGGGCCCTTTTAAGATTAGAGCCTGAAGAAAGATATTCAGGAATTTTATATGCTTTTCTCTATGAAGTAAACTGGAATTCAAAGGGATTAAGCTCTAATGAGTTTAATATTAATGAGTTTATATCTGTTGTTTGTAGTATATTCAATAAAGAAGAATGCATATGTGTTGACTATAGTGAAATCTATGATACAGAAGATATAATTTCCTTTGTAAAGGGTAGTACAAGATTACAAAATTTACTTAAAGTTGATTTTAATAAAAAAGTTTTTGAAACTATATTTATAAATTTAGGTATTATAGATAGAGAGACTGCTAATGATAAAGAAATTTACACTATAAACGAATATGGTAAAAATATAATTAAACTTTTGTATAGTGAAAATGAAGTTTATATGAAGAGTAGAGTTGATAAGATAAACTTCCTAATTAAAAATAAGAGTTTTAATGTTTTAGAAAAAGAAATAATAAAGTTTATAAAAATATTTGGTGTTAATACTATAATGCTTGATTATCTTGGTCAAATTTTAATTGTAAAGAAACAATATAAAGAGGCATACAGTATTCTTTCATATGCATATGAAATATCATGTAAAAGAGGAAAGGTGGCAAAAAAAGCACTTTCACATCTTATAATATGTTGTAGAAAGCTTCAATTTTATATTGAAGAGGAGCAGTATCAAAAAAAATATAAGCTTATACAAAGATAAACCAGTAAAACTACTGGTTTATCTATATTTTAAATTATGTTTTCTAAGAAGGGAATATTTCATCTCCCAAATATTTGATGAAAGATCAACATAATATTTATGTGGAAAGTCAAATCTTAAAACTTCATCCCATAAATTAGAGACCTCATTTTGAGAGTATTCTCTTATCTCCTTTACACTAGGAGATGTATATACACATTTACCAGATTCAAAAATTGGGTTAAGTAGCTTTTTGGCATAGTAGTTATCTAGCCTTTTTCTTTTCCACGTATAAATAGGGTCGAAAATTTCTAAAGGCTTACTATCATCAATAATCTCATCATTGAAGGTAATAAGGTCAGCTATTGCCTTATGTGTATATTTATCAAATAGTCTGTAAACTTGTTTAAACCCTGGAGTTGTTATCTTCTCAGGATTTTCACTTATTTTTATTTTAGGGATAATACTTCCATCCTCTTCAACAGCAACTAGTTTATATACACCACCTAAAACCGGTGCTGATTTTGAAGTTATAAGTCTTTCTCCAACACCGAAACTGTCTATTTTAGCTCCTTGGCTAAGGACATCTCTAATTATATATTCATCTAAAGAGTTTGAAACTAATATTTTACAGTCTTCAAAACCAGCTTCATCAAGCATGATTCTTGCCTTCTCAGTAAGATAAGTAATATCTCCACTATCTATTCTAATCCCCTTTGGTCTAATACCAAGAGGAGCAAGTTCCTCTTTAAAGACTTTAATAGCATTTGGAATACCAGACTTTAGTACATTATATGTATCAACTAAAAGAAGACTGTTTTCAGGATAAGCCTTTACCCATGCTCTAAATGCTTCAAGTTCCGTGTCAAAGAGTTGCACCCAGCTATGAGCCATAGTACCTACTGCAGGTACTCCAAATAGTTTTTCGGCTATTGTACAGGCGGTTGAAGTACATCCTCCTATATAGGCAGCTCTTGCCCCAAAAATAGCACCGTCATATCCTTGTGCTCGTCTTGATCCAAACTCCATTACACTACGGCCCTTTGCGGCTCTAACTATTCTATTAGTTTTAGTAGCTATAAGTGTTTGGTGATTTATTGTTAGAAGTAGCATAGTTTCAATAAATTGAGCCTGCATTATTGGCCCTTTTACTACTACTAATGGTTCGTTAGGGAATACTGGAGTTCCCTCATTTACTGACCATACATCGCAGGTAAAATTGAAGTTTTCTAAATATGATATAAATTCCTCATCAAACATATTTTTGGATCTTAAATATTCAATGTCTTGACTTGAAAATTTAAGGTTTTTTAAGTATTCAATTAGTTGTTGAAGTCCTGCAAATACACAAAATCCACCATTATCAGGTACTTTTCTAAAATACAGGTCGAAATAAGCTATTTTATTTCCAACACCACTTTTAAGAAATCCATTTGCCATTGTTAGTTCATAGAAATCTACTAGTAAAGTTAAGTTTCTATCTTCCTTCCAATCTATTATAAAAGACATAGTTATTCTCCTTTAGCTTGTAATTAAAACAAAGTTTCTTTATAAACTATTTTATAGTTTACGCAAATATTATACAAGATATTATGAAAATTAACATAAAACTTTATAGAAGATAAAACACTATGTTAATTTTTGCAATAAAATAGTATAATGTGTATATGTTATAAATTAATTTTATATAATGGAGGTGTGTTAACAATTTGACTGATAATATATTTTACAAAAGCATGCCAAAGAGTCAACTACTTTCCCCCTTAGCAAGAGGAGAGTATGGGTTTATATATGAAAGTTTAAAGGAAGAAAAAACTTTTTCCTATATAGATGAAAATAATAATATTAATTTAGTAGCTAATTGTGGAAATAGGAATATTATGACTATTTTAAAGGCAAAAAAATCAATATATATTGATAAACATGCTCTTGGTGCTTTAATTCAGGTTAAATTCCTTGAATATGGTTTTTCATTTGATTTTGTTTACGACGTTTACAATAACTATGATTATAGTATTGTAAACAGTATTATAAACTCTAGTGAGGGAATAATAATTAATTTTCTTATAAATTATGAATCAGGTTATTCCAAGGCTTTTCATTTGAACTTTGATTTAGATGATAAACTTAAAGAGAGGTTAAATTACATAAAAGATACAACCTTTAATTTACAATATCCTAGAATTGACTTAGAGATTAAAAACGAAAATGAAAAAGTATCAAGGTTCCTAGAATATGAATACAACTTAAAAATTGTTGAGGATGTAATAGAAGCATGTGATAAGTTATGTAAATGGAAAAGCTCCGATAACTTCATTATCTACATGTCATATGATAAAAATATTACTTTATATTTAAGTGAAGAGTGTAAAAACTTTAATTTTATAAAATCTGAACTAAGTAGTAAATATAATTTAATAGATGAAGGAGAAAAAGTTATCAAAGGGGTTCCATTACTTAAGTACGATAGAGGATATTTATACTTTAACTCACACAAAGATTAAAGATGTTACTTTCTTAAAGTATTTTTTACTTAAGAAAGTAACATCTTTTATTTAAGAAACTAATATAGACAGTTCATCTTCTTCTAAATACTCCTTTTCTAAAAGAGCATCTGCTATTTTATCAAGCGTAGCCTTATTTTCCTGTAGTAAGGTTAATACCTCATTATAATATAGCGTAATATTATAATTACTTAAATCAAGGACTTTTTGAGATGCACCTTCTATCATTTCGTAGTTTAGCATTCCCATACTTTCAAACATTCCATAATGTTTAATCATAGATAGTAATATATTTGTAGCATGCTTAATGTCACCTTCTGCACCAGTGGTGATATTATCACTTCCAAATATGATATCCTCAGCAGCCCTTCCAGCTAATGATACTTTAATGTTGTTTATAAGGCTGATTTTTGTATGATAAAGACTATTAGGATGAATATTTAAAGTATATCCTCCAGCACCCTTTGTACTAGGGATAATACTTACCTTTTTTACCTTAACATTTGGGAGAAGTAATCTAGAAACTAATGCATGTCCAGCTTCGTGATAGGCAGTTATTCTTCTGTCATTTTCCTTGATGTAGCTCCTATCTTTCTTTTCAAATCCTGCAAGTACTATTTCATATGCCTTTTCAAAATCAAACTGTTCGATTAATTCCTTGTTGTTTTTAGCAGCGAGAATTGCAGCTTCATTAACTAGATTTTCGAGTTTTGCACCTGAAAAATATACAGTCATCTCAGCGAGTTTTCTTATATCAACATCATTTGATAGTGGCTTATCAGTGCAGTGAAGCCTTAGAATAGATTCTCTAGCATTAATATCTGGAAGTGATACTTCGATATGTCTATCAAATCTTCCAGGTCTAAGTAAAGCTTCATCAAGTGAATCAAGTCTATTAGTTGCAGCAAGTACAATAATATTATCACATGACTTAAACCCCGACATTTCTGTTAGTAGAGCATTTAATGTCTGATCTCTTTCATCATTAGATGAATCAGGGGAGGCTGCTCTTTTTTTTCCGATTGCATCAACTTCATCTATGAATATAACAGCCTTTTCATTTTCACGAGCTTTTTTGAATAAATCTCTAATTCTTGAAGCTCCAACACCAGCGTACATTTGTACAAAGTCAGAACCACTGGTTGAATAAAAGGGTACATTAGCTTCTGAAGCGAGTGCCTTTGCCATTAATGTTTTCCCTGTTCCAGGAGGACCATATAGAATTACACCTTTTGGTTGTCTTGCATTAAACTTCTTATATTTCTCAGGTGTTTTTAGAAAATCTACAAGTTCCCTAAGACTTTCTTTAGTTTCTATATTTCCTGCTACATCATCAAAGTTTATATTTGGAGCTGTTGCTTCTTTAAACAAGGAAGAGGACTTTAGCTTAGATTTAGATTTAATATATCTATAAGCTAAAAGCCCGACGCCTAGTATAAGCAAAACTGATATTATCATATTTGATAAATTGCTAGAAGAATAAGTACCTTCATGAACATTAATATCTTTAATCAAAAGTTCTTCTTTAAAGGTATTTGTATTTGGGTTTGAAGTAGAGTATTTTTTTCCATTTTTTAATGTATATTTAATATTTGATGAAGACTCTATATAAACATCGCTTATTTTACCTGAATTTAGTCTAACTAGAAAATCCTTATAACTTGATTTCATTACCGATGGTATATTATAGGAATATACTCCTATAAATAAGGATATTGTTAGTGCTAAAAAAGTTATAAAAAATAGTTTTTTCTTTATTTTTAACACCTAAGTCACCTCCTTGTTTACATAACTTTATTATAATTGAATAATACGAAATGTAAATAAATAACAGCAAAATATTCCATGTAAATATGTGAAAAAATAACCGATAACTAGGACATAATGCTGAAGAAAATGTATAATTATAATTACAAAAGTAAAGAGGATATATAATTTAGGAGGAAAATCTATGAGAATTTCAGGTATAGATAGAAAACCTACAATAGGAAAATCAAAAAAGAAAGGTAAAACAGAGGGGATAGGAGATTTTTCTAGTTTGCTGGACACAGCCAATAAGGAACAAGCTAAAATAAAAATTGATGAAATGTTAGATGAGATAGATAAGATTGGCAAAAAACTAATTTCAACAAGAAGTGTTGAAGATGCAAGGGAATATAAAGATAAAATTAAGGAATACTTAAATTTAATTGTTAAGAATATTTATGTTTTAAAGAGAGAAACAGGTCCATATAGTTATGGCATACACATACGAATTGAAGTAATTAACGAAAAGCTCGATAAATTAACGAAGGATTTAATTGAAAAGCAACAAGAGAGTATTGAACTTGCTAATAGAATATCTGAAATTAGAGGATTATTGGTAGATGTATATAAGTAGTTTTTATCATAGAAAAAATTTTTTATGGGGTATTGTATTCAATTAAAAAAAGATGTACAATAAGCTTACAGCCGAAAGGTTAATATGCCTGGGATGCTCGTATAGCTTTAGATTTGAACCGACATAGAATAAAGGGGAGCTGATGTCAATCAGGATATGTTATATCTACTACGAGTAGGGAAACAGAATACTTTTTGCAGGCACCCACCTGCTGAGAAGGCGGGTATCAAATTTAGAGTAAGCGACATGTTGGGTTTACTATGTAAATAACCTCCTGATTTTATCAGGAGGTTAAGTTTTGTTCTTTTATATTTTATTATAAAAGTCCAGCTACAGCAGGTAATAAACTAACTATAAAGGATACTAGAATTACTACTGTAACGATTTTAATCATTTTTTGGCGCTTTTCTTTTCTTCTACTCAAAATAAACACCTCTTTAAATTCTGTTTTACATATTAGTTTTTTTAAAATAAAATTATATGTAATATAATTATTATTATAAATCAGTTTTTAGTATAGTCAACATAAGTATTAAGGAGTAGATTTAAATATGAAAAAGTTTGGCAGTGCAGTAATTTTAGCAGGTGGTAAAAGTTCTAGGATGGGTTTTGACAAAAAAGATATGGTTATAAATAATGAGAGACTTTTGGTAAGTATGGTTAGAAAATTGCGAGATATTTTTGATGAGATTATTTTAATAACAAATAATGAAAATAGTCTTAATATTTTTGATAAAACCTCAAAGGATATTATTAAAAGTTTAGGACCATTATCCGGTATATATACAGGACTTAGCTTAGCTAGTAGTGAATATGTATACTTTATTGCATGTGATATGCCAGTAATAAATAAAAGCTATATTTTATATATGATAAAACAATTAGAAAACAAAAATGCTGAGGCTTGTGTCACCAGATATAATGAATGGATAGAACCATTTAATGCATTTTATTCTAAAGTAGTTTCAACTAGTATAGAGGAATTTCTAAATAATAATCGTAGAAGTATATATAGTCTTGTATCCTCTCTCAATACTATATATATTGAAGAAAATATAGCAAGAGAGTTTAGCAAGGACTTTGAAATGTTTTACAACCTAAACACAAAAGAGGATATTGACAATTACATAAAATACAACAATGAAAACCTAGATTAAATACTAGGTTAATTATACTTTCTATAAATATATTTTAATTACAAAAGTAACAACAAGATATTATTGTAGTATCTTGTTATAGTGTTATAAAGTGTAAATGATTTTTAGGGAGGTATATTATGAAAGATTATGATATAGCTATGGGAATTATAAGAGTTACTGAGGCAGCAACTCTTCAGTGCTCAAAATTTCTTGGAAGAGGAAATAGTGAAACACTTGACAAGGTGGCGGTAGATGGGGCAAGACATGCCTTTGAACTTTTACCAATTAAAGGGAAGGTTGTAATTGGAGAGTGTGAGCTTGAAAAATTACCAATAATGTACCATGGTGAAAAGGTAGGCATGTGGGAGGATGATCAGGTAAAGGCAGATGTTGCAATTGACCCTCTAGATGGTGCATCACTTGTTGCTAAGGGGAGACCAAATGCTTTATCATCTATAGCAGTAACTGAAAGAGGGGGAATTCTAAGTCTTCCTAAAATATACATGAAAAAAATAGCGGTTGGACCTAGAGCTAAGGGTTCTATAGATATAAATCTTTCATTAACTGAAAATATTAAAAAAGTGTCAAAATCTCTTAGTAAGGACATAACAGAAATGACTTTAATGATTCAAGATAGAGATAGGCATTCAAGTATAATTGAAGAAGCTAGGGGTGTTGGTGTTAGAGTTAAGATATTTTCAGAAGGGGATATAGCTGCAGCACTTGCAACAGCATTTGAATATACGGGAGTAGATATGCTTATAGGAATAGGAGGAACCCCTGAGGGAACACTTGCAGCAGCTGCTCTAAAGTGTATAGGAGGGGAATTACAAGCTATTCTTACCCCACAAAATGATGAAGAAATCAATATGTGCAAAAGGGCTGGGATTGATGACTTGAATAAGATATTTACTCAAGATGACCTTATAAAATCCGATGATGTATATTTTGCTGCAACTGCTATAACAAATTGTGATGTTCTAAAAGGAGTAAGATACTTAGAACATAAGGCTATTACTGAATCCTTAGTTATGAGATCATTTAATGGAACAGTTAGATTTGTTAAAGCTACACACAATTTAGATAAAAGTATGTTAAGTTTGGATTGATCTAAATTTAATGCTTAAAGATACATAAGGAGAATTTTACATGGAGCGTTTTTTCTTTTCAGCATTTATTTTTTTACTTACAATTACTTGTATATTTCTTAAGCCTTTTAATAAGAAGGAATGGGTATATACAACTTTTTTTGCGATGTTAACCTTATTGTTTGGACTTGTTAAATTTCATGATATTGAATATGTCTTTTCAAATGTATGGAATGCTGCTCTTTCACTTATTTCTATAATGATTATATCATTAGTACTTGACGATATTGGCTTTTTTAAGTGGTCAGCTTTAACTATGGTATTAACATCAGAGGGAAATAAATTTAAATTGTTTTTAAATTTAATAATATTAGGTTCATTAATAAGTGTTTTCTTTAATAATGATGGGGCAATACTAATACTTACTCCTATAATTTATGAAGCCATGAAAAGTCTTGGATTAACATACAGGGAAACTATTCCATTTCTTTTTGCATGTGGTTATATAGCTGATACGGCTAGTGTTCCCCTTGTAGTTAGCAATCTTGCAAATATTGTTGCTGCTGATACACTTTCAATTGATTTTACTTACTATCTTAGTAAAATGATAATCCCAGGGATTGTGATAATTGTATCTGTTTCAGTAACTATGTTTATTAATTATAGAAAAGAGCTAACAGGTTATTATAAAACTACAAATATAATTAATCCTGATGATTGTGTTAAGGATTGGAGTATTTTTAATTCAGGAATATTTACTTTATTACTTGTTATAGTTGGGTATTTTATTGGAGGGTTATATCGCATACCAGTATCAATAATATCAACCCTCGGAGCATTATTTCTTTTAGCTCAGGGTTACAGACGAAAAACAGTTAAAATAAATGGAATATTAAAAAAAGCACCATGGTCTATTTTAATTTTTGTACTTTCAATGTATTTAATAGTCTATGGTTTATACATAAATGGTTTAAATGTTGTCATGTATAATATTATGCAATTTTTAAATAATAAATCAGTTTTAGTAGTATCACTTCTCTATGGTATAATATCAACTATAGCTGCATGTTTTATGAATAATCTACCATCTGTTATGGTAGGTTCCATAGCAGTAAATGATAGTCTACTAAATGGTGTTACAAGAGAAATAATTTCATTTGCGAATGTAATAGGAAGTGATGTTGGTGCAAAAATAACACCAATAGGCTCTCTTGCAACAATTATGTGGATTGGTATATTAAGTCAAAGGGGTATTAAAATAAGTTTTAAGGAATATACAATAACTTCTCTTAAAATTATAGTTCCCCCATTACTAATAGGACTTATAGTATTAGCAATTATGTGAGGTGTAAAATGAAAAAAGAATTAAGAAAAGAACTAATAAAAAACAGAACTTCTATGGAAAATGTTGAAGTAGAAAAGCTAAGCGCACTTATAAACTCATACATAATGGAGTGGGATAAGTATAAAGAGGCTAAAGCAATTATGAGTTACTACTCATTTAGAAACGAAGTTTTAACTGATGAATTAATAAACCATTCATTCGATGAAGGAAAGACAGTTGTACTTCCTAAGTCAATAAAAGAAGGTAGTAAAATACTTCCTTGTATTATAAAAAGTTTATCTGAGCTTAAAAAAGAAAACTATGGAATAATGGAACCACCTACAGATAACTTACTAGATAGAGATGAACTTGATATTGTTTTTGTTCCTGGTGTAGGCTTTGATAAAAGAGGATTTAGAATAGGTTACGGCGCAGGCTACTATGATAGATTCTTAAATGACTATAAAGGTATCAAGGTTGGAGTATGCTTCGAACTTCAAATGGTAGAATATGCATATAATGATGAACATGACATCGCTATGGATTATATTATTACAGAAAAGGGCATAATAAAAACTGGTGATGAATAATGAAAATGTATGCTCTAGATGGAGAGTGTAGAGAAATAAAGGAAAGTGATATTCGTGATGATGCCTCTTGTTTTTACTGGATTAATATGTCATATGACGATAAGTATATGTTAGAAAAGTATATGGGTGTAAACCTTTATACACATGATGATTGTATATCAAAGCTTGAGGCTTCAAAGGTTGAATTTTATGATAAATATACTTTACTTACAATTGTGTCTATGAATTATGATGCTGGAAAGCTTTCTTCAGAGAATATCATAGTATTTTTAAATGAGAAATTCATATTCACTTTATGTAAAAGTCCAGTAAAGATAATTAAGGAACTTGAAAACGACTTTATATCACATAAAAATAGTGCCTTTTTCTCCACTAAAAACTCTCCCTCAAAGCTATTATATTATATACTAGATAAAATAATTTTAACAGATTATGAGATAATAATAAAACTTGAGAAGATAGCAGACAGCCTTGAATTAAACATAATGAAAAATGCTAGCAAACAGTTTTTAAATGCACTTATACACTTAAGACATCAAATACATACTTTAAGAAGATCAGTTGCTCCTTTAAGATATATTGGAGACGATTTAATTACAAATGAAAATGAAATATTTGAAGTTGAAACTATCAGAAACTTCAAAAACATTAACTCAAAAATTGATAAACTTATGCTTTCTTTGGAAAGTCTTGTTCAATATACAGCGCTTGTTAGAGAATCCTTTGAAACAGAGATGGCTAACAAAACAAACGAGTTAATGAAGCTTTTTACTATAGTTGCAATGATATTTTCTCCGTTAACTTTGGTGACAGGTATATATGGAATGAACTTTAAAATTCCGGAATATAAGTGGGAATTTGGTTACTTATATGTAATTTTATTAATGATAGGATTATCAGTTGGACTATTTTTCTACTTTAAAAAGAAAAACTGGATGTAGGAAAGGCGGTGTTACTTTGAAAAAATTAGAAAAAAAGTATGATCTTTTTTGGGAAACTGCAAGTGATGATGACATTAAAAAAGTAATGGAATTTAATGATGGCTATAAAAAGTTTATGGATAACTCAAAAACAGAAAGAGAATCTGTAGAAGAAATAGTCAAAATAGCAAAAGCAAATGGATATAGAAATCTTAAAGACATTATTAAAAATGGTGGGGATATTAAATCTGGAGATAAGGTATATGCTATTAATATGGATAAGGCGATTGCTTTATTTAATATAGGAGAAGGATCTTTAGTAGATGGAATGAACATTATAGGTTCTCATGTAGATGCTCCAAGAATTGACTTGAAACCAAATGCACTTTATCAAGATGAGGGTCTTGCTTTGTTTGAAACTCATTACTATGGAGGTATTAAAAAATACCAATGGGTTACTATTCCATTAGCTATACATGGAGTATTTATTAAAGAAAATGGTGAGAAGGTTAATATAGTTATTGGTGAAGATGAAAATGACCCAGTTGTTTATATTTCTGACCTTTTGATACATCTGTCTGCCAATCAAATGGAGAAAAAACTTGCTAAGGGTATAGAAGGTGAAGATTTAAATATCCTAGTTGGAAGTATTCCATTAAAAGATAGTAATAGTAAAGCAAAAGTTAAATCAAATATACTAAAAATATTACATGAAAAATATGATATAGTTGAAGAAGATTTTGTAAGTGCAGAAATAGAAATAGTACCTGCTGGAAAGTCTAGAGATGTAGGCCTTGATAGAAGCATGGTTATGGCTTATGGTCATGATGATAGAGTATGTGCATATACATCATTGATGGCTCTTACAGAGATTAGTGGGCAACAAAAGACTGCAGTTACTTTATTTGTAGATAAAGAGGAAATAGGCAGTGTAGGTGCCACAGGAATGGAATCAAGATTCTTTGAAAATATGGTAGCAGAAATTATGAATCTTAAAGGTGAATACACTGAGATTAATTTAAGACGTTCACTTTCTAATTCAAATATGCTTTCAGCAGATGTTACTGCTGCTATGGATCCTATATACAAATCTGTTCTTGAAAAGAATAATGCTGCATACTTAGGTAAGGGTGTTGTACTAACAAAGTATACAGGATCAAGAGGTAAAAGTGGAAGTAATGATGCAAATGCAGAGTTTGTAGCAAAAGTTAGAAGGATATTTAATAATAACAAAATAACATGGCAGACTGCTGAACTTGGAAAAGTAGACCAAGGCGGCGGGGGTACAATTGCATATATACTTGCTCAATATGGTATGGAGGTAGTAGACTGTGGAGTTGCACTTCTTAGTATGCATGCACCATTTGAAATAGCAAGTAAGGCAGATGTATACGAAGCCTATCGCGCATATAAGGCTTTTATGATAGAAGCATAGTCTAATTTAGAGTGATATGAAAGTAATATATTACTTTCTATACTAATATTCAATAAAGAAAAAGAGTTACTATTTAGTAAAAACTAGGTAGTGACTCTTTTTCTTTATAAAAATAAGGTTAAAGTAAAAAAAATTGGCCAACTAGTATTTATCATAAATTATATTATCATAATTGATAATATAATTTGAAAACAAAAAATAGAAAACTGATAATAAAAAAATAAAATAATTAAGAATATTTGTAAATATTAATTAATATTCTTTGAAATATTTATTAATATATTGTAAACTATATTTAATGGTAATACCTATCATTTTTAGCGGTAATACCTATCATAATTACGTAGTTTTGTTACTATAAATAATAAAAGCTTTCTTTTTCAGATATGATTTATATTTATATGCTTTTACGATCTAATATTCTATATTGAACAGCTTCAGCTACATGGTTTAAATCTATACTATCAGATAAATCCATATCCGCAATTGTTCTAGAAAGCTTAAGAATCTTGTTTAGTGAACGAGTACTTAAAGATAAATTATTAAATATGTCTTCAAGAAAATTATTGGTTTCCTTAGATATTTGGCAATATTTTTTTATATGTGAGGTTTGCATTTCAGAGTTAAACTTAATGTTTTCATTAATAAAACGAATTCTCTGGATTTCATGAACCTTCTCAACTCTATTTCGTATACTAATTGAAGATTCTTCATTTTTAGTAGAATTAATTTCTTTATAGCTAATAGGTTCTATAGAAATATGTATATCAATTCTATCTAGTATTGGACCAGAAACTTTAGAAAGATAATTTTTAATTTCATAATCATTACATCTACATTGTTTGTTTATAGTATCATAACCATAATATCCACATTTGCAAGGATTCATAGAAGCAACGAGTAAAAATCTAGAAGGATATGTATATATTCCTTTAGCTCTTGATATTATTATATTACCTGATTCCATAGGCTCTCTTAATGCCTCAAGGGATTCACGCTTATATTCAGGAAGTTCATCAAGATAAAGAACTCCATTATGTGCAAGAGATATTTCTCCTGGAAGAGGATTTACACCTCCACCTATTATTGCACTAAATGATGCTGTATGGTGAGGCTCCCTAAAAGGTGGAATAGTTATAAATTCGCTTTTATTTGAGCACTTTCCTGATATACTATGAATTTTTGTTACTTCAATTGCTTCTTCAACTGTAAGACTTGGAAGTATAGTTGGAATTCTTTTAGATAGCATAGTTTTGCCACCCCCCGGTGGCCCCAGCATTAATATATTATGATTTCCACTAGCACATATTTCTACTGCTCTTTTAGCGAAGCTTTGTCCCTTAACCTCAGAAAAGTCTAAATGAAAATTTAGGTTTCTCGAAATATTTCTAGAGATTTTAAGGGGATTTATTGAAATTTCTTTATTTAAAAATAACACTACTTCTTTAAGAGTTTTAACAGGATATATGACTATATTATCTATAGATGAAACTTCATTTATATTATCAAATGGAATGAATATTTCTTTAATACCTTTACTTCTAGCTTCTAGAACCATAGGAAGACATCCCTTAGTGTAGGTTATATCCCCACTAAGTGAAAGCTCTCCAATAAATGCAATTGAAGATGTATCAAATGATTTTATACTTCCAATATTATGTAATATGCCTATTGCTATAGGTAAGTCAAAATGGGGACCTTCTTTTTTCAGATGAGCTGGTGCAAAATTAACTATGATTCTACTTAGTGGAAACTCTAATCCAGAATTTTTAATAGCAACTCTTACTCTATCTTTTGATTCTTTAATTGTTATATCTGGGAGGCCTACCATATTGAAGACAGGTATTCCATTTTGAACATCTGCTTCTATTTTTACTATAAATCCTTCAACACCATGTAAGGATATTGAATTAATAGTACTAATCATTTAAATCATCTCCTTATTGGAGATTGTAGCCGTAGTTCAGGCTATCTATACAATGAATTGTGGGAAAATTGTGAATTATGTAATAGGGGGGTAACTAATGAAAACAAAAATAATAAATGTTAATTTTAAATGCGGTAAAATTCATCAAAATAATGATGATAGACTTGAGAATCTGCACTCAAGCCTTGCTGAAAAATTTAAAAAATCTAGAATGGAATTTGAGAGAATCTATAGTATCGAAAGAAGAATAGAGGGGTTTATTGGCTTCAATCAAAAGGATTATGAACAAAAAGTGGGGTGGAGTATTCTAGGTATCAGTATTGTATATATTTATGTTGTAGCAATACTACTTAACTTTCACAATTCTCTTTTTACTGTAGCTTTATTACTAGTAGGGGAATGGTATATCTTAGGTCTAAGGGGCAAATTATTTGCAATTTTTAAAAGCATAAAACTATCAAAATGCTTAAAAAGTATGAGTAAAGATAGTTTAGGTATTCTTAAAAATTTAATATTAGAAAGAGATAAAATAGAAAAGTCTATTGAGAACAATAAATATATAGAATATAAATACCTGCTAAAGTATATTCAAGATGATTTGTTAAGAGAAAGGTTCTTTGAACTTATAGAGGAATATATTTCTACTAACAGTGTAGATAATTTAAATCAAGCTGCAAAATACGCTGTTAAGGAAAGTCATAAAGTTAACTTTGGCCTTAGAAGAGAGTTTTAACGCATTTGACTCAGGTTGAAAAGTGTTAGTATAATAACAGAAGAAATTATAAAGGCATTAGATTTAACTTAAGAAGGTGTTTAAATGACAAAAAAACTGAAAGTTGGAATTATTGGTGCTGGTGCAGCAGGAATAACAGCAGCTATATTTATATCACGCTTTGGTGGTGAGGTATTCCTATTTGAACAATTAGATAGAGTAGGTAAAAAAATACTAGCAACAGGTAATGGAAGATGCAATATGACTAACACTGGAATCGATATATCAAGGTTTCATGGAGAAAATCCTAAGTTTGCATTTTCAGCCTTAAAAGAATTTAGTTCATATGATTCTATGGATTTCTTTCATGAACTTGGAGTTCTTTGTAAGGAAGAAGATGGGGGTAAAGTATATCCCTATAGCGATCAAGCATCTAGTGTATTAGATGTATTAAGGTATGAATTAGAATCTCAAGGAATAAAGGAAAGAGTATTAACTACAATAGAAAAGGTTAGTAAAACTGATAAAGGTTTTGTTTTACTAAGTAGTACTAAAGAAAAGTTTTTAGTTGATAAAGTAGTAATTGCTACAGGGGGGAAATCTTCTCCAAAGTTAGGGTCAAAGGGAATAGGGTATAAAATAGCAAAGGATTTAGGTCATAGTATAATAAATCCAGTTCCTGCACTAGTTCAACTAAAATTAGATTATGAAAATCTAAAGGCAATTAAAGGTGTAAAATTTATAGGTAATGCAGCAATTATATCTCAAGGTAAGACCATAAAGGAGTATGATGGAGAGATTCTATTTACTGACTATGGTATTTCAGGTCCACCTATTTTACAACTAAGTAGAACCGCAATGTTTGCATATAATAATGAAGAAACTCCTTATATAAAAGTAGATATGTTTAAAGACCTAAACTATGAAGAATTTATGTCACTAATTAAAGAAAGATTATCTACTGCCAATAATAAACCAATTGATTTTGCTCTTATTGGATTAATTAATAAGAAGTTGATTCCCATTGTATTAAAAGATGCTGGAATAATAAATTTAAAAAAGTTATGTAAAGATATATCTAAGAAGGAAATTGAATCACTATGTAAAATTCTTAAAGGCTGGACCTTTAAGATATCAGGATGTACAGGATGGGAGTTTTCTCAAGTTACTGCTGGAGGCGTTAATGTAAAAGAAGTTAACCCTAAAACACTTGAATCTAAAATTATAAAAGGGCTGTTTTTTGCAGGTGAAGTTTTAGATATTGATGGCGATTGTGGTGGGTTTAACTTGCAGTGGGCGTGGTCCTCAGGTTATCTTGTAGCAAACAATATATTTCATGATTAAGCAGTAGAATAAGTTCTACTGCTTTTCTTAAACCTACTACCTTTGAATAGAAAGATATTTAAATGACAAGAATGTAAATATCATTTAATGTATAGGAGAGAATTAATTGAGTATTTTTGAAAAACTATGGTTTACTAAAGTAGACATAGATAAAAACATAAAACTGGATATTTTAAATAAAGGAATAGAATTAAAGAAACTTTATAATCATAGCTATGAAAATTTATTAAAATTAGGACTATCTCTGAAAGATGCTATGGCATTTGAAAAAGCAAAAGACTCAGAGTATATCAATAAAGTTATTGATTATTTAGATAGAGAAAATATAAGATTTGTATTTATAACTGATAAGGAATATCCTGCTTTATTAAAACATATTTATATGCCACCTATAGGACTTTTTATTAAGGGGTGCAATATTAATCTTAATAACTCTATAGGGATAGTAGGTGCAAGACGTGCAAGTATTTATGGAAAGGAAGTAGCTAGAAAACTAGCAAGGGAAATCTCTTTAAATGGTATAACCGTTATTTCTGGTTTAGCATTAGGAATAGATGCTAGTGCACATATTGGTTCTATTGAAGGAAGTGGAATTACTGCAGCAGTAATTGGAAGTGGTCATATGCATACTTATCCCAAGACTAATAAACATCTTTATAATGAAGTTTTAAAAAAGGGATGTATTATTTCTGAATATTTTCCAGAACAAGAGCCATTAAAACATAGGTTTCCTGAAAGAAATAGAATTATAAGTGGAATATCCAAGGGTACTCTAGTAGTTGAAGCTGGAGATAAAAGTGGGTCTTTAATTACCGCAAACTTTGCTCTAAACCAAGGTAGAGAAGTATACTCTATTCCAGGAAACATATATTCACCTACAAGTATCGGCTGTAATAAGCTTATAAAAGAAGGTGCAAAGATTGTAATCGATGTTAATGATATATTAGAGGACTTCGATTGTGTCAAAGAAATTTCAAAAGAACATAAAAAGAATTTAGATGAAGATGAAACCAATGTAGTTTCTTGCTTGGAAAGTGGTAATAAAAGCTTTGAAGAAGTAGTAAATATCCTCAATATACCTTCAAATAAGCTTTTAGTAATTTTAAGTAAACTTGAGTGCAGAAGAATTATCAAGAGGGTTTATGGTAATTATTACTCAATTTACCAAACTTGATTTTCTAACACTATATCATTTATAATACACTTATTGTGTATAAAATAAATTCGGAGGTGTTTTTATGGCTCAGTCCCTGGTTATAGTGGAATCGCCAGCCAAGGCTAAAACAATTGGTAAATTTCTAGGAAAGAATTTTAAAGTTCATGCATCAATGGGACATGTAAGAGATCTTCCAAAGAGCCAAATAGGCGTCGATATAGATAATAACTATGAACCTAAATACATAACAATTAGAGGTAAAGGTGAAATTTTAAGTACATTAAAAAAGGAAGCTAAAAAAAGTGATAAAATATATCTTGCTACCGACCCTGATAGGGAAGGTGAAGCTATCTCTTGGCATTTAGCACATGCTTTAGGTTTAAATAACGATGATAGTATAAGAATTGAGTTTAATGAAATAACTAAAACCGCTGTCAAATCAGCAATAAAGAATCCACGCAGAATAAATAATAACTTAGTATATGCACAGCAAGCTAGAAGAATAGTTGATAGACTCGTGGGTTATCAAATAAGTCCTATACTTTGGAGAAAGATTAAATGGGGACTTAGTGCAGGTAGAGTACAGTCTGTTGCTGTTAAGTTGATTTGTGATAGAGAAAAAGAAATTAGAGAATTTATTCCAAAAGAATATTGGTCTTTAACCGCAAAGCTTAAAGCTAAAGGAGGAGTATTTGAAGCTAAGTTTCATGGCAAAGGTAAAACGAAACTTCCCCTTGATAATGAAAATGACGTAAATAAGATACTAGATGAAATTAAATCTAAAGACTTTGTTGTACATGAAGTGAAGAAAAGTGAGAGAAAAAGAGTACCTCCTGCACCTTTTATAACAAGTACACTTCAACAAGAAGCTTACAAAAAAATAAACTTTTCAACTAAGAAAACAATGTCTGTTGCCCAACAATTGTATGAAGGTATTGACATTAAAGGTGAAGGTACTGTTGGTCTTATAACGTATATGAGAACCGACTCAACAAGATTATCTACGGAAGCCCAGGATTCAGCTAAAAGCTTTATCGAAGAGGAATATGGTAAAGAATATTTATCACCTATTAATAGAGTTTATAAATCAAAAGGGACATCTCAAGATGCTCATGAAGCTGTTAGACCAACATCAGCCCTAAGAACACCTGAAAAAATCAAAGATTCTTTAACTAATGATCAATTTAAACTTTATAAACTTATATGGAGTAGATTTATAGCTAGCCAAATGAGTGATGCTATTTTTAATTCAGTTTCTGTTGATGTTACTGTAGGTGAATATCTTTTTAAAGCATCAGGGAGCACCATAAAGTTTCCAGGCTTTCTTAATACATATAAAATTGATGACGACGATGAATCTAAGAAATTACCTGAGCTTAATGAAGGAGAAGTACTTATTTCAAAGGGTATTGAACCTAAACAACATTTTACTCAACCACCTGCTAGATATACAGAAGCAAGCTTAGTTAAAACCCTTGAAGAAAACGGAATTGGAAGACCTAGTACATATGCACCAATAATAAGTACAATTACAGATAGAGGCTATGTTTTAAAAGATAAAAAAACATTGGCACCAACTGAACTTGGGGAAATTGTTACTGAACTACTAATCGAATACTTTAACAATATAGTTAACGTTGAATTTACAGCTAATATGGAAAAAAAACTTGATGAAATAGAAGCTGGCAGTGAAGAGTGGAGAGAGGTTGTTAATAACTTCTATTCCCCACTTAAGGACCTTATTGAAACTGCGGAAGAACAAATAGCAAAAATTAGTATTGAAGAACCTGTTGAAGTTACAGACATACTTTGTGATAAATGTGGTAAGAATATGGTTATAAAGCATGGTAGATACGGAAAGTTTTTAGCTTGTCCTGATTATCCTGAGTGTAAAAATACAAAACCAATTCTTGAAGAAATTGATGTTCCTTGTCCTAAATGTGAATCTACCATTGTAATAAGAAGAAGTAAAAAGGGTAGAACTTTTTATGGATGTAGCTCATACCCTGAATGTGATTTCGTTAGCTGGAACAAGCCAACAAATAAAAAATGTCCTGTTTGTGGAGAGATTCTTTATGAAAAAGCAACGAAAAAAGAAACAAAACTTATATGTAATAATGGAGATTACGAAGAAAAAATAGAAAATAATCCTGATGATGAAAAAATAAATTAACATAATGTTCACAATTATCCTGAGCTTTAGACCCTCTCAAATATTGCTTAATAAATTTTTTTATGTTAAAGTGAGTTGTGTTCTTGGGATGAACAATTCAAAATATTATATATTTTTTAATAATTCTAAAAATATACTATACTTTCAAAATATACGATATATACGATATATGATAATTATTATTAAAATTATAAAAATAGTAACAGAACATGCAGCTTATTTAAAGTTACTAAGAAATTATTAGATTAGAAAGATTTATTTGGGAGGTTATTCAGTAATGTCAACACTATTAGATAAAACAAGAAGATTGAACAAAATATTACAAAAAACAGCTACTGAAGCTGTTATGTTTTCAGATATTTGTAAAACTTTAAGTGATGTAATGGATTGTAATGTATATGTAGCAAGTAGAAAAGGAAAAATTTTAGGCCATGGTATTAAAGATGAATATGAGGCTGAATTAGTTAAGGATAGATTATTAAAAGATAATAAATTTTCTGAAGAGTATAATGCTATGCTTCTTCAAATCACAGAAAGTAGACCTAATCTTACAGATGGTGAATATTCTGCCTTTGGTGCTTCAGAGCAAAATATTAATAGTAATAAGGCAATAACTATTATACCGATTATAGGTAATAGAGAGAGACTTGGTACTTTAATTCTTGCTAGATATTCAAAGGAATTTAATGATGAAGATTTAGTTCTTGCAGAATATAGCTCTGCAATTGTTGGAATGGAAATAATAAGATCAAGACATGATGAAATAGAAGAAGAAGCAAGAAAGAAGGCTGTTGTTCAGTTAGCACTTGGAACACTTTCATATTCTGAACTTGAAGCAGTTGAGCGTATTTTTAGTGAATTAGATGGAAATGAAGGACTTCTTGTTGCAAGTAAAATTGCTGATAAAGTTGGAATTACAAGATCTGTAATTGTTAATGCATTAAGAAAGTTTGAAAGTGCTGGAGTAATAGAGTCAAGATCTCTTGGTATGAAGGGAACACATATAAAGATTCTTAACGACAAACTTATTGAAGAATTAGATAAGTTAAAAAACTAGTAAAAACTGGTTGATAATAAATATACTAATATAATTAGATTGTATTGCCTTATAAAAAAAATTATGTTATACTTTGTAAGGTAAATTACACACGCCGTACAATTTCTGAAAAGGTGCCCTAGAGGTTTTTTAGAAAAATGACTATGGCGGAGGAATAACCTGGAGGTGCAATATGTCAGTAATATCAATGAAACAACTACTAGAAGCTGGTGTACACTTTGGACACCAAACAAGAAGATGGAACCCTAAAATGGGAGAATACATCTTCACAGAAAGAAATGGAATTTATATCATCGACTTACAAAAAACTGTAAAGAAGATGGAAGAAGCTTATGATTTCGTTAAGGAAGCTTCAGTAGATGGATGTGAAGTACTATTTGTTGGTACTAAGAAGCAAGCTCAAGATTCAGTTAAGGAAGAAGCTGCAAGATGCGGAATGCACTTTGTAAGTGAAAGATGGCTTGGAGGAATGCTTACAAACTTCAAAACTATCAGAGCTAGAATCCAAAGACTTATGGATCTTGAAAAGATGCAAGAAGATGGAACTTTTGATCTTCTACCTAAGAAAGAAGTTATCAAGCTTAAGCATGAAATGGAAAAACTTGAAAAGAACCTTGGTGGTATCAAGAACATGAACAGAACACCAGATGTTCTATTCGTAGTAGATCCAAGAAAAGAAAAGAATGCTGTAGCTGAAGCTAAGATATTAGGAATTCCTGTTGTTGGTATCGTAGATACAAACTGTGATCCAGATGAAGTGGATTATGTAATACCAGGAAATGACGATGCTATTAGAGCCGTAAAGCTGATAGCTGGAAAGATAGCAGAAGCTATTATCGAAGGAAGACAAGGCGAACAAACTGCTGAATAATAATATAAGGGGTAAGGGTAAAGGAGTTTCCTATCCCTTACCTTTATTAACATAAGGGAGGAAATATAATATGGCAATCACTGCAAAAATGGTTAGCGAGTTAAGAGAAAGAACTGGAGCAGGTATGATGGACTGTAAGAAGGTTCTAGTAGAAACTGATGGAGATATGGAAAAAGCTGTTGAGCTACTAAGAGAAAAGGGTCTTGCAGCAGCTGCTAAGAAGGCTGGTAGAGTAGCTGCAGAAGGTCTTGTTGAAACATACATATCTGAAGACGGATCAAGAGGAGCAGTTGCAGAAGTTAACTGTGAAACAGACTTCGTTGCTAAAAACGAAGAGTTCATAGCACTTGCTAAGAACGTTGCTAAGCAAGCAGCACTTTCATCAGCTGCTGATGTTGAAGCTTTATTAGCTGAAAAGTACATTGCAGATGAAAGCATTACAGTTCAAGAAGCAGTTACTGCACTAATTGCTAAGCTTGGAGAAAACATGTCAGTAAGAAGATTTGATAGATTTGAAACAGCTGGAGTTCTTTCACAATACATCCATGGTGGTGGAAGAATAGCTGTTATGGTTGAGCTTGACTCAGCTAAGACAGAAACTGCTGAAATGGTTGCTAAGGAACTTGCTCTACAAGTTGCAGCATCAAATCCTCTTTTCCTATCAAGAGACATTGTATCAGAAGATGTTCTTAATAAAGAAAGAGAAATATACAGACAACAAGCTCTTAATGATGGAAAGCCAGAAAAGGTTGTTGAAAAGATGGTTGAAGGAAGAATTAACAAGTACTTTAAGGAAGTATGTCTTCTTGAACAACTTTGGATAAGAGACCAAGATTTCTCTATAACTAAGCTTGTAGAACAAAAATCAAAGGAACAAGGATCAGACATTAAGGTTGTTAGATTTGCTAGATTTGAAAAAGGTGAAGGTATAGAAAAGAAAGAAGAAGACTTCGCTGAAGAAGTAAGAAAGCAAGCAGGACTAAGCAAGTAATTTGCTTGTTGTAATTGTATCGAGAATTTTTCGATTACTGTAATTTAAAAGAGAACACACCGTGTTCTCTTTTTTTAAAAACCAAATACAATATAGAAGATATATATATATATATATAAATAATAATTCGGAGCAAATGGAGGTTAATCAACTATGAATTCTCCTAAATATAAAAGAGTAATGCTAAAGCTAAGTGGAGAAGCGCTAGCTGGAAAAAAGGGACATGGTTTTGACTTTGACGTAGTAGATAGAATAGCAAATGAAGTTAAAGAACTAGTAGAATCAAATATAGAAGTTACTATGGTAGTTGGCGGAGGAAATATATGGAGAGGTAGAAATGGAGTAGGTATGGAAAGATCTACCTCAGATTATATGGGAATGCTTGCAACATGTATCAACTCTCTAGCTATGCAAGATTCCCTTGAAAGAATGGGAGTTCATACTCGTGTTCAAACTGCTATAGAAATGAAGGAAGTTGCTGAACCATTTATTAGAAGAAGAGCTGTAAGACACTTAGAGAAGGGAAGAGTAGTTATTTTTGCTGCTGGATCAGGTAATCCTTATTTCTCAACTGATACTGCAGCAGCCTTAAGAGCTGCTGAAACAGATGCTGAAGTAATACTTCTTGCTAAAAAAGTTGATGGAGTTTATGATTCAGACCCAAATATTAACCCAAGTGCTAAGAAATTTGATAAGTTAACCTTTAAGGAAGTTCTCGAAAAAGACCTAAAGGTTATGGATGCAACTGCAACATCACTTTGTAAGGAAAATGATATACCAATAATAGTATTTGCTTTAGATGAACCTGGTAATATTCTAAAGGCGATTACTGGAGAAGTAACGGGAACTCTAGTTACTAATTAAGTGTATTATAAAGGAGGATTTTGGTTATGATAAAGGAAGTTATATCTGCTTCAGAAGATAAAATGAAAAAATCTATAGAAGTTTTATCGAAGGAACTTCAAGGTCTAAAGGCAGGAAGAGCAAACCCTTCAATGCTTGATAGAGTTGTAGTAGACTATTATGGAACTCCAACACCTATTTCAGGTCTTGCGTCTGTATCAACTCCTGAAGCTAGAATGATAGTTATTCAGCCATGGGATAAAAGTGCGATGAAAGAAATTGAAAAGGCTATTCAAAAATCTGATCTTGGACTTAATCCTACAAACGATGGTCAAGTTATAAGACTTCTTGTTCCTGAGTTAACAGAAGAAACAAGAAAAAATCTTGTGAAGGTTGTTAAGAAAAACGGAGAAGATGCAAAGGTTGCTATTAGATCCATAAGAAGAGATGCAAATGATAAGTTAAAAGCTCTTAAAAAAGAAGGTGCTTCAGAAGATGAAGTGAAGTCTGCAGAAGAAGTTATCCAAAAGAAAACAGATAGTTTCGTTAAAGAAATCGATAGGCTTGTTGATGCTAAAGAAAAGGAGATTCTAACTGTATAATGGATATTTCTATTCTCCTAGGAAAAACTTTAAGTGAAGCTAAGGAATTAATAGGAAAAAATATTGAAGATTATTCTCCTTATGAATTTATTAAAATTTTAAGTCCTAAAGAAGATATAATTGGACATGAGGAAAGAGTAATAAAAGTAGAAAAAAAAGATAAGATAATTATATACTATTCTTTATTTTAAACCCCTTATTTAAGGGGTTTTTGATTATGATTTTTAGGAATTAACCTGTAAGTTTATGGAGGAAATGACTTACTATGATATTTAAAGATTTTTTGAAAAAAAAGAAAAAAATAGAGTTCCACGATTTAGATATGAATAATATACCTAAACATATTGCTATTATAATGGATGGGAATGGTAGATGGGCTAAAAAAAGAGGACTCCCTAGAAGTCTGGGGCATAAAGCTGGAGTAGAAACTATAAGAGAAATTGTTAAGACTTCATCTAAAATAGGGGTGAAATTCCTAACCCTATACGCTTTTTCTACAGAAAATTGGAAAAGACCAAAGGATGAAGTAAATGCTTTAATGAAACTATTATTAGAATATCTTAAAAAAGAGGTTGAAGAACTTAACAAAAATAATGTTATTATTAATTTTATTGGTGACATTTCCATGTTACCTGAAATTTGTCAAGATGAACTTAAAAAGGCTAAAGAAAAAACTAAAGATAACTCGGGACTTTGCTTAAATCTTGCTCTAAATTATGGAGGAAGAGATGAAATTGTTTTAGCTGTAAAGCAAATTGTAAAAGATGTAAAAAATGGATTATTAGATGAAGAGAATATAAATCAATCTACAGTATCTGAAAGACTTTTTACAGCTAATATGGATGATCCTGATATAATAATTAGACCAAGTGGTGAATATAGATTAAGTAACTTCTTACTTTGGCAGTCTGCTTATAGTGAATTTTGGTTTTCTAATATATTTTGGCCTGACTTTACTTCTAATCACCTTTACCATGCAATAATTGACTTCCAAAAAAGAGATAGAAGGTTTGGAGGAATAAAAAAATAAAAGAGGGATATTATGAATATTAGACTTATTAGCGCATTAATTGCATTTCCTATATTAGTGTTTTTTGTCGTAAGCGGAGGATATGTTTTCAAGGTAGGTATAGGAATAATTACTGCTATAGCAATTTATGAGTATACCAAGGCATATAAACCTGCTAAGATAAATGTAATTTGGCCTATAATGGCTTTAGGCTTTTTTATTTCATATTTATTAATATTTTTAAATAAACCTGGCTATAGTGATGTAATTATATATTTTATAACACTAATTTCAATGGCTACGCCAATATTTAATCAAAAGTATAATGTACTTAGCTCCGCTGTTACTGTAATAGGATATATTTATATTGTTAACTTTTTTGAGCTACTTATACCTATTAGAGCACACCAATATGGCTCTAGTCTAATATGGCTAGTTCTTTTAATTTCATTTTTCTGTGATACATTTGCCTATTACATAGGAAAAACATTTGGTAAACACAAGCTATGTCCCATAGTTAGTCCTAAGAAAACTGTAGAAGGGTCCATTGGTGGGATTATCGGTAGCGTGATTGGAGTTGTACTATGGGGAGTATTAAATCCAGGTATTAACTTTACTTGGACTACTCTAATTATTTTAGGGATAGTATCTTCGGTAATTTCCCAAGTAGGAGATCTTTCAGCATCGATTATTAAAAGATACTCAGGTGTAAAGGATTATGGAAAAATTATGCCAGGTCATGGTGGAATTTTAGATAGATTTGATAGCATACTTTTCACTGCACCAGTAGTATACTATTATATAATATTTTTTATAGGATGATTGTTATGATAAAAGAAAACAAGGCAATACTTAAGGCTGTAGTAATTACTTTTATAATTGTAATACTGCTTAAGATTAGTCTTGTTTTTTTATGGCCATTTCTATTTTCATTGATTCTAGTGCTTATAATGGAACCTATAGTAAAGTACTTTATATCAAAGGGATTTAAAAGAAATTTATCTGTTATATTTACATTTACTATTTTCTCTATGCTTATTCTTATATTCGGGGCCTATATTTGGAGTTATATCGGAGAAAGATTAGTACTATTTACAGATAGTATACCAAAGCTCATAGATTCATATAAAGATTTTCCTATTCTGAATACTTTAAATGAAAATTATGAAAGAATATTAATAGAATTAAAAAATATAATTATAGAGTATAAGGAAAAAATATTAACTACTATAATATCAACATTTAATGGGTTCATATATGTTTTTATAGTAGTTTTAGCAGCAGTATTTATGAGTATTGATCTTGATTATCTGTCTAGAAGTTTAAGGTTTTTATTAGGAGATAGTATATATAGACCTATAAGAAAGTCTTTAGTAAACATTAACATATTATTATCTATAGAGTTTAAACTAGTTAGTATTACTGTTATAGTAACTACTATTTCCTTTATGGTATTGGGATTTAAAGACCCTTTATCAATAGGAATAATTTGTGGTATACTTGACTTATTACCTATAGTAGGCCCTTTAATAATTTTCTTGCCAATTATAATATACTTAATAACAGTAAAACAAATTTTTATAGCAATGGGTTTGATTTTTACATATATTCTAATAATAGTATTAAGACAGATTGTAGAGATAAAACTTTTACAAGGAAATCTTGTTTTAAAACCTATTTTTGTTATATTCTCATTATATTGTGGAGTACTATTATTTGGAGGTTTGGGAGTATTATTGGGACCACTTGTACTAATAATGTTCAAGGAAATCTATAGGAGCTTAGAGAAAGGGGACCTTACACATATATGAAAAACTTAGTTATACTAGGGTCTACAGGTTCTATAGGAACACAAGCACTAGAAGTTATAAGACAGAAAAAGTCCAGCTACAATGTTCTTGCACTATCTGCTAACTCTAATATTGAAGTTATAATTGACCAATACAAAGAATTCAAACCTAAATACATAGTTATAAGCAATTACGAAAGTTATAAAATATTAAAAGATAAATTAAAAAATGAAAATGTTAATATTTTATACGGTGTGGAAGGTTTAATAGAAGTATCAACACTTAAAGAAGCAGACATGGTGTTAACTTCAGTTATGGGAATGATCGGATTAAAACCAACAATAGAGGCCATAAAAAAAGGAAAGCATATTGCACTAGCAAATAAAGAAACAATGGTTGTAGGTGGAGAGATTATAAAAAACCTTTTAAAGAAATCTCCATCTAAGATAATACCTGTTGATAGTGAGCACAGTGCTATTTTTCAATGTTTACAAGGAAATAGACATTGTGATGTAAATAAAGTTATACTAACAGCATCAGGAGGACCATTTAGGGGTAAAACCTTAAGAGAGCTTGAAAGTGTTACACTTTCAGATGCCCTTAAGCATCCAAACTGGAGTATGGGCCAAAAGATAACAATAGATTCTGCTACACTAATAAATAAGGCCCTTGAAGTAATTGAAGCTCACTACTTGTTTGATATGTCATATGATGATATTCAGGTAGTGGTTCATCCACAAAGCATAATTCATTCAATGGTAGAATATAAGGATGCATCTGTTATTGCTCAAATGGGAGTTCCAAGCATGAAGCATCCTATTCAATATGCTTTTGAATATCCAGAAAGGAGCACAACTTCATCTTCATATCTGGATTTTTACAGCTTATCATCTTTGACATTTGAAAAACCTGATACTAGTGTATTTAAGGGATTAAGTCTTGGATATATAGCAGGTAGAGAAGGTGGTACAATGACAACTGTATTTAATGCAGCTAATGAGGAAGCGGTTAAGCTCTTTTTAGAAGGTAAAATTTCATTTTTACAAATTCAAAGATTAGTTGAAAAGGCAATGGAGAAACATAAAGCACAACACGATTATACAGTTGATGATATACTTTTAATTGAAAGGGAAACTAGAGATTTCGTAAATTTATCTAAATAATTATTAGGTGGTGGATATTTTGACAACTTTTTTAGCGGCTATTCTAGTCTTTGGTCTTTTAATAGCAACACATGAGTTCGGGCACTTTATTACAGCTAAACTTTCTAAAGTAAAGGTTCTTGAGTTTGCAATTGGAATGGGACCAAAAATTTTCTCATTTACTAAAGGGGAAACAGACTATACTTTAAGACTTTTACCTATAGGAGGTTATGTAAAAATGTTAGGAGAAGAGGATGGTTCCGATGATCCTCGTGCTTTTTGTAACCAAAATCCATGGAAAAGACTACTAATAATAGTTGCAGGAGCTGCATTTAACATTATAACCGCAATAGTTATATTTACACTTGTTTTCTATAATCAAGGATCAATTAAACCTATTGTTAGTAGTGTAGACAAAAATTATCCTGCATATGAGGCAGGTATTTTACCTAACGATAAAATCATTCAAATTAATAATGAAAAAATTAGAACTTGGAATGAAGTTATCATGTTTATTTCAGAAAATAAAGAGAAACCTTTCAATGTAAAAGTTGAAAGAAACAATACTATAAAGGAAATAAAATTATCTCCAAAGTATAATGAAAAAGAAAAAAGATATATGATAGGAATGGCTCCAACACTAGTTAAAGGAAATATTTTAGAGGCTTTTAAGGATGGATTTACAGAAACATTTTCATCAATAAAGCAAATGGTTAGCTTTATTGGAACTTTAGTTACTGGAGGAGCATCTATGGATTCCTTCGGTGGACCAGTTGCTATAGTTGACCTTTCAGGTAAAGCAGCACAAGCAGGCATATGGACATTTTTATCCTTTGTTGCTTTTTTAAGTATAAACCTTGGAGTATTAAACTTAATACCATTCCCTGCACTTGATGGAGGATGGGTTATTATATTACTAATTGAAGCTTTAACAGGAAAGAAAATTGATCAAAATAAAATAGGAGTATTAAACTTTATTGGTTTTGCACTTCTAATGGCGTTTATTGTTTTTGTTACATATAACGATATTCTAAGATTTTTTAAATAGAAGGTGATGTACATGAGAAGAACATCTCGTAAAGTTAGGGTAGGAAACATATATATAGGTGGAAATGAAAAAATAACTGTTCAATCAATGACTAACACTAATACTAGTGATATAAGTAAAACTACTCTTCAAATATTAGAACTTGAAAAAGCAGGATGTGAAATAGTAAGGGTTGCAGTACCTAACCTAGATGCTGCAAATGCTATAAGTGAAATTAAAAAAAATATCCATATTCCACTTGTTGCTGATATTCATTTTGATTACAAATTAGCTTTAAAATCAATGGAAAATGGAATAGATGCACTTCGTATTAATCCAGGAAATATTGGAAGTCCTCAAAAAGTTAAAGAGGTAGTTAGTAGAGCTAAGTACTTTGGAATTCCAATAAGAGTAGGAGTTAATGCAGGATCTCTTGAGAAAGATATTCTAGCAAGAGACGGAAGACCTACCCCAGAGGGATTAGTGGAAAGTGCACTTAGAAATGTAGAACTTTTAGAGGATAATGGATTTTATGATACCGTAATATCAGTTAAGTCCTCAAATGTAATGGATAACATTAAAAGTTATGAACTTCTAGCAAAAAAAACAGACTATCCTCTTCACCTTGGAGTTACTGAGGCTGGAACAATATTTTCTGGAACAATAAAGTCATCAGTTGCAATAGGGCATCTTCTTGCAATGGGAATAGGAGATACCATAAGGGTATCCTTAACAGACAATCCTGTAGAAGAGATTAGAGCAGGAATAGAAATATTAAAAGCTTTAAATCTTAGAAAAGGTGGAATTGAAATTATTTCCTGTCCTACCTGTGGTAGAACTCAAATAGATTTAATAAACATTGCAAAAAAAGCTGAATTAGCTTTAAGTGATATAGACAAAAATATTAAAGTTGCTATAATGGGTTGTGCAGTTAATGGTCCTGGGGAGGCTAGAGAAGCTGATATAGGAATTGCAGGTGGAATAGGAGAGGGACTTATTTTTAAAAAAGGTGAAATAGTAAAAAAGGTTCCTGAAGATAAGCTTTTAGATACTCTCATTGAAGAAATAAAGCTACTTTAAATTTAAATTTTTAAATAGGAGGAAGTTCAGTGGAGAAAACTTTAAATAGTATACTTAACTTAAACAATGATGTAGTTGATACTTCCTTTAAAGAAATATTAGATAAAACTTATTTAAAAAAAGTATATGTAAGTAAATCAAACAAAGAGTGGAATATTGTTCTTTCCACTCTTTGTGATGTTAAGGAGGATATATTAGAAAAAATAAAACATCTAATTAAAGAATCCTTATCTATTAATGGAAGTGTACAATTATTTATAGAAAAAAACTCACAGGATATTCCAAAGCTTTCAGATATCTTAGAAGATAGTGATAAATTTAAAAACTTTATTTTTAATATCTTTAGATCAAGCCCTACAATTCTTTGCTTTTTGCAAATATCTAAATTTACATTGGAAGACAATAAAGTAATTATTGAAGTTGAAAGTGATTTTGCAAAAAAGGTTCTTAAGGATAAATCTATAGATAAAGAAATAAGAACACATATTAATTCAATTTATAATGAAAACTTATTAGTTGAATTTAAAACTATTGATAAAGCCTTTAACTATGAGGAATTTAAAGCTAAGGAAGATAGTAAAATAGAAACTGTGTCCTCTGTAGAAATACCTAAGGAGGTAAAGCCTAAAACCGTTAAAATAACCTCTACAAATAAAGTATCTAGCTCAGATGTTATATATGGTAGAGTTCCTAAGGAATACTTTAAGTGTAGTATTTCAGATTCATTAGATGAGGAAGATTTAGTAACTATAACTGGAGATCTATTTGGCATAGATACTAAAGAACTTAAAAGTGGGAAAATTCTACTTATGTTTAATGTTACTGATTATACAAGTTCAGTTAATATTAAAGTGTTTCTTAAGCCAGAGATTGCTGATGAAACTATTAGTAAGTTAAAAGAAGCTTCACGTGTAACGGTACATGGAAGGGTTACCTTTGATACATTTGCCAAAGAAACAATAATCATGGCAAGTTATGTTGTTAAAGAAGAAAAGAAGAAAGTTAAAGATAATTCAAATGAAAAGCGAGTTGAACTTCACGCGCATACTCAAATGAGTTCTATGGATGGTGTTTGTTCTGCATCATCACTGATAAAAAGGGCAAAGGAATATGGCCATAGTGCAATTGCAATTACAGACCATGGGGTTGTTCAAGCCTTTCCTGAGGCTATGGATGCTGCAGGTGAAACAGGAGTTAAGGTTATATATGGTGTTGAAGGTTATCTAGTTGACGATGGGGAGTCTATTGTTATTAACTCTAGAGAATATAATCTTGATAATGAATTTGTTGTATTTGATATAGAAACAACTGGACTTAATAAATCTTCAGAGGAAATTACAGAAATCGGTGCTGTAAAAGTAAAGGATATGAAGATTATTGATACTTTCTCAGCGCTTATAAATCCTTTAAAGCCAATTCCATATGAAATAACCAATCTTACTGGAATTACCAACGAAATGGTAAAGGACAAGGATACTATAAAAGAAGTCATGCCAAGATTTTTGGACTTTATAGGTGATTGTCCTGTCGTTGCCCACAACGCTAAATTTGACACAGGATTTATAAAAGAAAAATGTTCTAGAGAATCGCTTGAATTCAATAGCACAATAATAGATACTTTAACACTTTCAAGATGGCTTGTTAAAGGTATAAAAAAATACAAGTTAAATATTTTAGCGCAACATTTTAATGTACAACTTGAAAATCATCATAGAGCTGTTGATGATGCTAAGGCTACAGCTGAAATATTCATAAAGCTTATTGAAATTTTAAAGGATAAAGGCGCTAATACAATTGAAGATATTAACTCTTTATATTTAAATGAGTTTGATATAAATAAAGCTGAAACTCATCATGTAATTATATTAGTTAAAAACTATAAGGGTCTGTATAATTTATATAAACTAATTTCAGACTCTCATTTAAAATACTTCCATAAAAGGCCAAGGCTTCCGAAAAGTCTAATTGAAAAACATAGAGAAGGACTTATTATTGGTTCAGCTTGTGAAGCTGGGCAAATATTTAAGGGAGTACTAAACAATACCTCGGAAACCGATATAAAAAGTTTAGTAGAGTTCTATGATTATTTAGAGATACAACCTATTGCTAATAATGAATTTCTTTTGGAAAAAGGTATTGTAAAGAATAGAAGTTGTTTAAAAGACTTAAACAAGAAAATAGTTGAACTTGGAGAAAAGTATAATAGACCTGTTGTAGCAACTGGAGATGTACATTTCCTTAATCCACATGACGAATATTATAGAAGAATACTAATGGCAGGTAAGGGATTTAGCGATGCAGATAATCAACCTCCATTATATTTTAAATCAACAGATGAAATGCTAGAGGAATTTAGATATTTAGGTGAGAGTAAGTCATATGATGTTGTAATAAAAGCACCTAATGAAATAGCGGATATGGTTGAGGTTATAAAGCCAATACCAGATGGGACCTTCCCCCCTAAAATAGATGGTGCAGATGATGAAATTAGAAACATGACAATGTCACGTGCATATAGTATATACGGCGACCCACTTCCTGAAATAGTTCAAAAAAGGCTTGATAAGGAGCTAAACTCTATTATCAGCAATGGATATGCTGTACTGTATCTTATTTCACATAAAATAGTAAAAAAGTCATTAGATGATGGATATCTTGTAGGTTCTAGAGGATCTGTTGGTTCATCATTTGTTGCAACTATGACTGAAATAACAGAGGTTAACCCTCTTCCTCCACATTATGTATGTCCTAAGTGTAAGTACTCTGAATTCTTTACCGATGGTAGTATAGGGTCCGGTGCAGACCTTAAGGATAAATCATGCCCAAAATGCAATGAGAATCTTATTAAAGATGGATTTGATATACCATTTGAGGTTTTCCTTGGATTTGAAGGGGATAAGGAGCCTGATATTGACCTTAACTTTTCAGGTGAGTATCAACCTAATGCACATAAGTATACTGAAGAATTATTTGGTGAAGGTTATGTGTTTAGAGCAGGAACAATTGGAACCATAGCAGAGAAAACTGCATTCGGATATGTAAAGAATTATCTTGATGAGAGAAATGTTAAGTCAACAATGGCTGAAGTGGAAAGACTAGTTAAGGGGTGCACAGGAGTAAAAAGAACATCTGGTCAGCATCCTGGTGGAGTAATGGTTGTACCTCGAGATAATGATATTTATCAGTTTTGTCCTATTCAAAGACCTGCTGATGATGTAAACTCTGAAATAATAACTACTCATTTTGACTATCACTCTATAAGTGGTAGACTTTTAAAACTTGATATACTAGGTCATGACGATCCTACAGTAATTAGAATGCTCCAGGATTTAACAGGACTTGACCCTACAAAAATTCCACTTGGAGACGAAAAAGTATTAAGCCTATTTACCTCAACAGACATCCTAAATGTAAATAAAGAATACTTTAAGTGTGAAGTTGGAACTTTAGGTCTTCCTGAGTTTGGAACTAAGTTTGTTAGGCAAATGCTTGTAGATACCCAGCCACATACCTTTGCAGAACTTGTGCGTATATCAGGTCTATCACATGGAACAGATGTTTGGCTTAATAATGCTCAAGATCTTATTAAGGATGGATATGCTACACTGAAAGAAGTTATTTGTACAAGAGACGATATTATGAACTATCTAATCCTTATGGGAGTAAAGCCTAAAAACGCCTTTACGATAATGGAAAGAGTAAGAAAAGGAAAAGGTCTTCGTGATGGTGATATTGAGGAAATGAAGGAGAATAATGTTCCTCAGTGGTATATAGACTCTTGCAATACAATTAAGTATATGTTCCCAAAGGGTCATGCTGTAGCCTATGTTATGATGGCAATTAGAATTGCATACTTTAAAGTTTATTACCCTGAGGCTTACTATGCAACTTATTTTAGTGTTAGAGGTCTTGAAGATTTTGATGCAAGTATTGTGTCTAAGGGACAACTAGCTGTAGTATCAAGTATTAAAGAAATAGAGGCTAAGGGAAATACCTTAACTACAAAAGAAAAAGGGTTTTTAACAGTACTAGAGGTAGCAAATGAAATGTTTGCTAGAGGAATTACTATGCTCCCTGTAGACCTTTACGAGTCTGATAGTATTAGATTCAAAGTTACAGATAAAGGAATTCTCCCTCCTTTTAGAGCACTTCAAGGTGTTGGTGAAACAGCTGCTAAAAGTATAGTTGAAGCAAGAAAAAATGGAGAATTTATTTCAAAGGAAGATTTAAGACTTAGAACTAAGATATCAAAAACAGTAATCGAGATTATGAGTCAACATGGCTGTTTAAATGGAATGCCTGATACAAGTCAGCTTACATTGTTTTAACTTGGAATATAATATATATTCATAAAACCTTGATAAGACAATGGTTTAGAAAAATAGGCTTCCTAAAATAACATAACAAAATCTAATTAAATATATTACTTATTTTTTAACCGCTGATATTTTTTCATTTGGTAACACATGTGTATAAATATTGGTGGTTATTTTTATGTCGGAGTCACCTAGTAAATTAAGTTGAATATTAACTTAAAACAATCTTGTTGCGTCTTTAAAGCTCTAGATTGATATATAAGTAAAAGAGAAAAAATTAGCATAAGTGATTGTTCTATTACGGAAGCTAGAGAGTTAATTAATTATTTATTATTGGAATATGGTAATATGGTAAAGTATACAAGAGAACATGGGGTGAATTTTATTTATATAATTTGCAGACAAATAGGAATTTGCGTGAAGGTAGGTTGAGGGCTAAAATGAGCAAAACAGATGAAGTAGTGGGATTTTTATCAAAATACTCATTGGAAGATGTTCTGTCTGGAATAATCGAAATGCAGATGCTGCTATATGGTCAGGGTGTAGACTCACTAATATCTGCATCTGAGTATTTTGTAACTAATGCGTTATTCGCATGTAAAGAGAGTGGAAATGAGCCATTTGAATGGGACGATTATCTTAAATTAGAAAAGTATTGTAAAGAGGCTTTTACTCCGAATATTGAAGAATTATTTACTGAAGCACTAAAGATGGTAAATGCAACAGATGAAGAGAAAGAGGCATTTTTACAAGCACAACATATGAAAGTAAAAAATATGGCATTTCGTGGAGACGGATATATTCATCAACTTATTAGTTTTGCAGAAAACTTATATTCTCCATTAGATCATGAAATAAAAGCTAAGTTGGGATTTTCTTTTACTTCATGCAAAAAGATGATCTTATATATTTTTCATACATATGGAGTTAGAGTAGTAAGAGCTTATTCAGAAAAATATAAAATTCAAAATATGATAAAAGCATTTTGTGGAAGAATAAAACCGCAATTGCCGAGTATAAAAGAAGGATATATTTTCAGAATAAATAAAAAGAATTTGCGAAGTGCTATTGGTTCAAAAGAAGTAGATTATATTTGCGATTATTTAAGTGTTAAGGCTTTTGCAGGAGATTACAAAAAAGTAGATTTAGCGGAATTTAAAGTTTTGATATCAAAGCCATTTGTTGACTTTGGAGAATATATATACATGCCATTGCTATTTTCATCATTAATGAATTTACCAAAGCTTTTTCACTATACTTTTATAGCTGAGAAAATTTTTGATAAAAAAGTGGTAGGAATATATAGCAAAAATAGGGGTAATGTTGTAGAGGATTTAACTCAATTGTATTTTGAACGAATAGTTAACAAAGAAACTATACTCAGATCGCTAAAATATACAGATGAAGATGGCGAAGCAGATGTAACTGTATGTATGCCAGAAGGAACACTTTTTTGTGAGTGTAAAAGTAAACTTCTAACACTTAATGCGTTAAAAGGAATAAATGATGATATTAAAAAGGATGTGTATAAAGCAATTGGCACGGCGTATGCCCAAGGAGTTCGTTCAATAAAGCGAGTACAGGATGGGAAAGCATTTATAGAATGTGTTGACGGAACAGAGCAGGAGGTTCATATTGATGATACTGCAGTGAAATATATTATTTGTGTAACTGCCGAGAATTTTGGCATTATTCCTTCAGAAATTACAAAGTATGTTGAGATTGATAAGGTCGTTAACATAGTTCCATATGTTGTAAATATTTATGATTTTGATATTATTACACAGGAATGCGACTCTTACGAGGAGTTTCTCGGATATCTTAATTTTAGGCAAATAAATCACAAACTTATTTCAGCTGTAGATGAATTAGATGTGTTTGGTTTCTATAAAGAGCATGGTAATAGAGAAATAGAAATTAAAGGTGATGAACTGCATATAACAGCTTACACTCAACAGTTTGATAGAAAATATGTGAAAAAGTATAAAGAGTGTTTGCAAAATTACAAGTAATTGAAATACAAATTCCAATTTATTTAATTGATTTAATCAATTGTATCTTACTTCTCATGTTTTAATTACATAGTAAATAATTTTTTAAAATACCGTATTATTCAAATTGAATAAGCGGTATTTTTTATTACATAAAATGTTTATATTGTGAAGTAAATAGGTTCTTTGAAAAATTAATAATACGGTATTTAAAGTTGAATTATTTTCCAAATTATACTAGCATGATAATATATAGATAGGTAAGATACAATATGAGTATAATGAGTTAATTCTTATTTGTTTTATTATGTATATTAGTCTATTCATAAATATATTATAGTAACATCAGATATGTATTTTGTTAGAGTATTTATTAATAACGTTAAATTTATCTAAATAAAAAGGGAGGATGAATAAATGGCTAAAATTAATACTTTTAAAAAGGTGTCCGTAGGTGCGGGTGCTTTAATCGCACTTGGTATATTTGCTTCTTCTATTGGAAGTAAGTACATATCACAAGAAGGTTCTTCGGGTGACGTGTCAATTACTGTTTCCACCGAGACTCAAAAGCAAATAGAAGCATCACTTATTGGTGATAAGAAAGAGGGGTATTTCCCTGTTGGGTGAGGTAAGTTTATTTTTGTCAAAAGGCCCTAATATCATGTCTAAATCATAACATGTTTATTGCATGACTTAATGATAAAGTAAATATTTAATAAAGATACCGTATTATTCAGATTGAATTCTATGATATTTTTTATGTCACAAAATAAGGACAATGTGTAGTCGAATCTAATAAATTGAGAAGAGGTAAGTATAGGCATACGTACACATTAGCATATGATAATCATTATGGAGGTACAAATATATTTTTATTTATAAGTTAAAATAAATGAGTTTAATCTACACACTATATATGCAGGTGTCGGATCTGTTCATTCCAACATGTAAAATACAAAAAAGCACTTATAGCTAGGTGAATGATTCGCTCCTTACTAATTGATTATAGGTGCTTTTTCTACTGAGATAACGTTATGATTAATTTAATAACATAATAGATAATATCATAATTGATAAACAAAATAAATATAATAGAAAATAAAACACAGAAAGAAATAAAAATAAGACTACTAGGCAAGTAAATTAGTTTGTAATATTTGGAATGAATATCTTCTTTCTTGTAGATGTATGCTATGAAGAAGGAGTGATGTAAATGACTGATATTAGAAATGAAGCAATAGATGAACTAATTACTGAAGCTATAGAGGAATTAAAGCAGTTTAAATCTAATTTAAATACACAGAGAGTACTAAAAGAAAAATATGAAGTAAAATATAAATTAAAGGACTTATACAAGGACGGTGTATTTGAATCTGAATATGAAAATCTTAAAGAAGGAATAAATAAAAATATTGACTCCTTACATAATGATATAGCTAGAGTAGAAGCTATAGTAGATGAGTTGAATTCAATTAAAAGATGTAATTAAGAACTCCATAGGGGTTCTTAATTATTTGTTTAATGCCCTAGCTTGAGTATATAAGCGACATAAAAATATGGAAGTTAAATTTAATACCTGGCTCATAGCGAATAATAAGGTGTTTAAAAAGAGATGAATTTATATAATGAATGTAAGTAACAATGAGTACCTTTATATAATATATTAGTAATAATGAAACGAAATTTTAGTAATTCTGGAGATTTAAACTTCTTGCCCGTGGGGAGATTATGGATATAAATAACGACAAGAAGTAGTTTTTACGGAATTGTAAGATTATATATTATTAATTTATTTAGAAGGTGAATGAGTATGGCAACGAGACCACAAATTTTACGTGCAGGAGATACGATCGGAATAGTTACTTTAGGGAGTCCATTATCTGCGAATGTCATTAATGTAGGTATACAGACTCTTAAGAATATGGGGTTTAATGTAGTTCTAGGGAAATACGTATATTCTTCTAGTGGATATATTGCAGCAACAGAAGAACAGAGAGCCTCTGATTTGATGGAAATGTTTAAAAACCCTGAGGTGAAGGCTATTATACCCTCGAGGGGTGGAGTAGGCGTTGCAGGTATTATACCATATCTTGATTACTCTGTTATCGCACAGAATCCTAAAATTGTCACAGGGTATAGTGATATAACAATTTTATTAAATGTTTTGTATATGTGGGCTAACTTAATTACTTTTCATAGTCTTCTTTTAATAGACTTTAGGTCGACTACTCCTGCATACAACTTTAATCAATTTTTCACTGCGACGTCTACACTTACCTCACCAAGGAAGCTTGAAAATCCTCCTGGAGTACCTCTAATAAGCAGAGTCCCCGGAAATGTAACGGGAAGTATAATAGGGGGTAACCTTACATCTTTTGTAGATAATCTTGGCACTCCATTTGAAATTGATACTAGAGGAAAGATAATATTAATAGAAGAAGTCCATGAGCCTATTAATACAGTTTACAGGTATATAAACCATCTAATATTAGCAGGTAAATTTAAGGAATGTGCAGGGATTATTATGGGTGAATGTACGAATTGTGAGATTGCATATAATAAGTCATATGAAGATTTAATTAATCAAGTTATGGTGCCATTGAATAAACCTCTTATGACAAATTTAGCATCAGGGCATGGTAGATACAAGATGGCTATACCTATAGGTGCAAAGGCTAACCTTAACACTTATAACAATACATTGACAATACTTGAACCAACAGTAAGTATATAAAAAAATAACAGGGCAAAAGATAAAAACTATAAGTGCAAATAAAAATCTCTACGAGCTTTTAATACCATCGCTTGTAGGGAGTAGGTTAAAATAGATTAGAAGCCTATTATACCTTAACTTGAAATATAATATAACAAGTGTTATAATGATAATAAATAACATATAACTTAGTTTTAAAGAGTGGGGAAACCCACTCTTTAATTTATGCTTTCATGCATAAGTGATGTACTTTTATACAAATAATACAAAAAAGAGATAGGAGGGCGGAAATGAGTAAGAAAAACATAGAATTAACTATTGAAGAATTTGCTTCTCCATTGGTAGAAGGTTTAGGATATGAACTAGTTGACATAGAATTTATAAAAGAATCCGGTGAATGGTATCTTAGATTTTATATAGATAGTGATAATAGTGATGGCATCAATATTGATGACTGTACGACAGTAAGTAGAGCTTTAAGTGCTAAACTTGATGAAGTAGATCCTATTGAAGAATCTTACTATCTTGAAGTTTCATCTCCAGGACTTGATAGACCACTAAAGAAAGATACTGATTTTATTAAATACTCAGGTAAAAAAATTAAAATTAAATTCTACAAGCCTTTTATGGAAAAGAAAGTTATGGAAGGTATATTAAAAGGACTTGTAGAAAGTAAGATTATAGTTACTGTTAATAACACTGATATAGAAATAGATAAAGATATTGTAGCTTCTGTACGATTAAATGATTTTTAGAATTTTGGGAGGAATTTAGAAATGATTAACAATGAGTTTATAGACTCACTAATTGAAATAGCAAACCTAAAGGGAATTGATCAAGAGATTATATTTGAATCACTAGAATCATCTCTTATTTCAGCATATAAGAAAAACTATGGCACATCTCAAAATGCTAAGGTTACTATAAACAAAGAAACTGGAGAAACTCACGTGTACGCACAAAAGAAAGTAGTAGAGGATGTTTATGATAATCTACTTGAAATAAGTCTTGAGGATGCAAAGGCAGTAAACCTTACATATGAGCTTGATGACGTAGTTGATGTTGAAGTTAATCCAAGAGAATTTGGTAGGGTTGCAGCACAAAATGCTAGACAAAGAGTTATTCAAGAAATTAAAGAAGCTGAAAGAGACGTTATATATAAAGAACTTGTTGAGAAAGAAAATGATATAATTACAGGTATAGTACAAAAGAAGGAAAAACAAAATATCCTTGTAGATATTGGAAGATTAGAAACTTTCTTAACTCCAACAGAACAAATGCCAAACGAAGTATATAAGCATGGAGATATTCTTAAGTTTTATGTTGTTGAAGTTAAAAAGACTTCAAAGGGACCAAATATCTCAATTTCAAGAACACATCCTGGAATTATAAAGAGATTATTTGAAATGGAAGTTCCTGAAATATTTGATGGAACAGTAGAAATCAAAAGCATTGCTAGAGAAGCTGGTTCAAGAACAAAGATTGCAGTTTATTCAAAGGATGAAAATGTTGATGCAACAGGAGCATGTGTTGGACCAAGTGGAATGAGAGTTCAAAGTATAGTTTCAGAGCTAAAGGGAGAAAAAATTGACATTGTTAAGTGGAGCAAGGAACCTGCTGAGTTTATTGCTAATGCACTAAGCCCTTCAAAGGTTGTAAGTGTTAAAATTAACGAAGACGAAAAAAGTGCTAAGGTTGTAGTTCCTGACTATCAACTTTCACTAGCAATAGGAAAAGAAGGACAAAATGCTAGACTATCAGCAAAACTTACTGGATGGAAAATTGACATTAAAAGTGAATCTCAAGCTGCAGCTATTGAAGAAGAAGTAGATATTATACCTTCTGGTGATATAGTAGAAGATACTGTTATAGAAGAAAATACTGTTGAAATTTCAACTGATGCAATTGAAGGAGAGGATGCATAGTGAAGGTAAAGAAAATTCCTGAAAGAATGTGTCTTGGATGTCAAGAAATGAAGCCGAAAAAAGAACTTGTTAGAGTCGTTAAAAATAAAGATGGCGATATTAAGGTAGATCTTACTGGAAAATCTCCAGGACGTGGATCATATGTTTGTAAATGTATTGACTGTTTTGATAAAGCTTATAAAGCAAAGCGTTTTGAAAGAGCGCTTTCATCACCTATATCACCTGAAGTATATGAAAATTTAAAGAAAGAACTTCAAAGTGAATAAGCTATATAGTTTTCTAGGACTTATACAAAAAGCTGGAAAGTTATCTTCAGGTGATGATACTGTGGAACTTGATATAAAAAAGAACATGGTAAAGCTTTTAATAATATCAGAAGATGCAAGTGAAAATACAAAAAAGAAGTTCGAACATATGGCAAGTAGCAGAAAAATAAACTTCGTGTTCTTTGGAAACAAGTATGATTTAGGTGCTGCTATAGGAAAATCTCCAAGGAGTATACTGGCTATTAAAGATAGCGGTTTTGCTAAGGCCTTTACTGATAAAGCTTCTAACATAATTAATGGGGGTGAGTGTATTGTCAAAGGTTAGAATATATGAACTAGCTAAACAAATAGACATTAGTAGTAAAGAACTAATCGATCTTCTAAATAAGGAGTTTGGAATAGAAGTTAAGAACCACATGAGTGTTATAGAGGGTGATGAAGCTACTATAATTACTGAATTTATAGAAGACCTTAAAAAGTCTAAAGAAAATGGAGATGAATCAGCTCCAGTAAGTAAGTTTGAAGAACATGAAAAGTATGAAGACCATGATGTTGTAGAAAAAACTTTCGTAAAAAAGAAAAACAAAGGTAAAAGTAAGAGAGATGATAATCTTTCAAGTAAGGATGATGATGATATGGAAATAGGACTTATAGCTATTCCTGAGAGTATTAGGGTTAAGGATTTTTGTGAAAAGATAAATAAGCCAACAACAGAAGTTATAAAAAAGCTTATGCTTATGGGTGTTATGGCAAACGTAAATAATGAAATAAATTTTGAAACTGCTGAAAAAATTGCAGAACAATATGATTTATTACTTGAAGTAGAACAAGTTAAAGAAAAAGAAGAAGTACTTGTTAACGACTATGAAGATGATGAAAAAGATCTAGTAAAAAGACCTCCTGTTGTTACTGTAATGGGACACGTTGACCATGGTAAAACATCACTTCTAGACTATATTAGAAATGCTAAGGTTACGTCAACTGAAGCAGGTGGAATTACTCAGCATATAGGTGCATATACAGTTAATGTAAATGATGAAAAAATAGTATTCCTTGATACACCAGGACATGCGGCATTTACTTCAATGAGAGCAAGAGGAGCACAAGCAACTGACATAGCAATTCTTGTTGTTGCTGCAGATGATGGTGTAATGCCTCAAACTGCTGAAGCTATAAATCATGCTAAAGCCGCTGGAGTTCCAATAATAGTTGCTATTAATAAAATGGATAAACCAGCTGCTAACCCAGATAGAGTTAAGCAAGAACTTACAGAACATGAATTACTTGCTGAAGACTGGGGTGGAGATACTGTTTGCGTTCCTGTATCAGCGAAAACAGGAGAAGGTATCGATAACCTACTTGAAATGGTAATTCTTTTAGCTGAAATGCAAGATCTTAAGGCTAATCCAAATAGATTAGCTAAGGGTATAGTTGTAGAGGCACAACTTGATAAGGGAAGAGGACCAGTTGCAACTATCCTTGTTCAAAATGGAACTTTGAAAGTTGGAGACTCAATTGTAGTTGAATCTGCATATGGTAAAGTAAGAGCAATGATTAATGATAAGGGGCAAAATGTTAAGGAAGCAGGACCATCAATTCCTGTTGAAGTACTTGGACTTTCACATGCTCCATCAGGTGGAGACATAATCTATGCTGTACAAGATGAAAAAACTGCAAGACAAGTGGCCCAAATAGTAGAAACTAAAAACAGAGAAAAATACTATGCAAGTACTGCAAAGCTTTCTCTTGAGGAACTATTTAGCCAAATTCAAGAAGGTAATGTTAAGGACCTTAATCTAGTTGTTAAGGCTGACGTTCAAGGTTCAGTTGAAGCTGTTAAGCAATCACTTGAAAAACTATCTAATGAAGAAGTTAGAGTTAAGGTTATTCATGGTGGTGTAGGTGCTATTACAGAAACAGATATAACCCTAGCATCAGCTTCTAATGCTATAATTATAGGATTTAATGTTAGACCTGATTCTATAGCTAGACAATTAGCAGAAAAAGAAAAGGTTGATATCAAAACTTATAGAATAATCTACCATGCAATTGATGATATTACAGCTGCTATGAAGGGTATGCTTGACCCTGTATATAAAGAGGTAATTACAGCAAAACTAAGTGTAAGAGCTACATTTAAAGTTTCAAGTGTTGGAACAATAGCTGGGGCTTATGTTGATGAAGGTAAACTTAATAGAAATAATGGCATTAGAGTAATTAGAGACAGTGTTGTTATTTTTGAAGGAAAATTATCATCACTTAAGAGATTCAAAGATGACGTTAAGGAAGTTGCCACAGGATATGAATGTGGTGTAACTATAGATAGATTTAATGATATTAAAGAGGGAGACGTTATCGAGGGATATACTATGGAAGAAATTGAAAGAAAATAGAGGTGAAGTAGTATATGGCATTTAATAGAACTGTTAGGCTTTCTGAAGAAATTAGAAAGATCCTAAGTGAAATAATTCAAAATAATCTAAAAGATCCTAGAATACCTATTCTTACTACTGTAACAAGAGTAGATGTTACTAGAGATTTAAGATATGCAAAGGCATATATAAGTGTATTTGGAGAAAAAGAAGATAAAGTTAAGTGTATTGAAGGTTTAAGAAGTGCATCAGGATATATAAGACGTGAAGTTGGAAGTAGAATTAAAGTGAGATATACTCCAGAGATTCTATTTGAAATCGATGAGTCATTAGAACATGGCCTACACATTAATAAAATACTTTCAGATATAAATAAAGGTGAATAATATACAAGATATTATAGACCTAATAAATTCTAATAATAATTTTGCAATAGTATCCCATACATCTCCTGATGGAGATTGTATGGGTTCTATGTTAGGTCTATATAATAGTTTAGTCTCATATTCAAAGTGTGTAGATGTATATCTTGACGATGAAATTCCTAAAAGACTATCATTTATTCCTGGAGCCCCAAATATACTTAATTCATTTAGTCCCAAAGAATATGATATAATTTTTGCTCTTGACTGTGGAGATATTAAGAGACTTGGTAGTTTCTCAGAATCTCTTTTAGCTAGTGGAAAAGTAGTTAATATAGATCATCATCTTTCTAATGATATGTATGGTGATGTTAACCTCGTAATTCCTGACATGTCAAGTGTTGGAGAAATTATTTATAATATTCTAGCTGAAGGTAATCTTCCAATTAATGAAAAGGTAGCAATGTGTCTATATGTATCAATTCTTTCTGATACAGGAGGTTTTAAGTATTCTAATACTAAACCCTCTACATTGATAACTGTTTCTAAACTTTTAGAATTTAATATAGATCATTCAAAAATCTATACTAAACTTCTAAGTGAAAAAACTAAGGAACAAGTTATCCTTTCATCACTAGTTTCATCAAATCTTGAACTATATTTTAATGAAAAAGTAGCTCTTTTATATGTAACACAGGATATGTTAACGAAATCTAATGTTAATGAAAATGACTCTGGAGATCTTGTTAATATTGCAAGGGACATAGACACAGTAGAAGTTGGAATACTTATAAAGGAAAAACATCCTGAACTTTATAAAATCAGCTTAAGGTCAAAGGATTACTTTGACGTAAGATGTGTTGCTGAAACCTTCGGCGGTGGTGGTCATACTAAAGCTGCTGGTTGTGCAATAAATGGAACTTTTGAAGAAATTAAAGCAAAGTTACTAGCTGAAATAAAGGGGAATTTACTATAATATGAATGGAATACTTAACATACTAAAGCCACCTGGAATGACTTCACATGATGTTGTTTCATTTGTTAGGCGTAATCTAAGAACTAAAAAAGTAGGTCATACAGGAACACTTGATCCAGGTGCTGCTGGAGTGTTGCCTATTTGTATAGGTAAGGGAACAAAAATTGTTGAATACCTTACAGAACAAGGCAAAGAATATATATGTGAAGTTACATTTGGTAATGAGTCTGATACATGTGATAAATATGGTACTTTTATATATGAAGAAGATAAAGATTACTCTCATATAACGAAGGAAATGGTAAATGAAAAGTTAGAACTTTTTAAAGGACGAATAACACAAACTCCTCCAATTTATTCTGCAATTAAGATAAATGGTCAAAGAGCATATGACCTTGCAAGACAAGGAATAGAGTTTGAAGTTCCTAAAAGAGAGGTTACTATATATAATATAGAGCTTTTAAGCTTTAACCTTCCTAAAGCACAAATCAAAATCAATTGTTCAAAGGGAACATATGTTAGAAGTATATGTAGAGATCTTGGTAATTCACTTAATTGTCCTGCTTATATGAGTTTTCTTCTTAGAACAAAAACAGGACCTTTTGATATTGATGGATCTGTAATTCTAGATGATATTAATTTAGAAAATATAGATAATATACTTTACCCTATAAATTATGGTATCTCTATGAAAGAGTTATTCATAGATGATAAGTTTAGTGATAAAGTTTTAAATGGGAATCCTATCAAGCTTGATGGACTATCTGGATATAAAGATGGAGAAAAAGTAAAGGCATTTATCAAGCCTAGCACATTTATTGGTGTTGGACATATTAAATCAAATATTTTTAAAATTGATAAGTTAATGGTGTAAGTAACAAATTTAAAGGTGTTTATTATGAAGATATTTAAGGGGAATTTTGAAAGCCTAAAGCTAAGTGAAGAAGTGTGTATAGCCCTTGGAACCTTTGATGGAGTACATAGAGGTCACCAAGCTATTATAAGAGAAGCAGTTGAAACTGCAAAAGAAAAAAACCTAAAAAGTGCTGTTCTTACCTTTGATATTCATCCAAGAAGCTTACTTTACAAAGTAAATGCACCTAAATTAATTACAGATAATCAAAGTAAGTCTAAGATTATTGAAACATTAGGTGTAGATTATTTACTTTTCGTAAAATTTGATGAATCTTTACGTAATCTTGATGATCTAACCTTTTTAGAAGGACTTGTAAAAAGACTAAATGCTAAAGCTATAGTATGTGGTTATAACTATACCTTTGGCAAAGGTGGTAGAGGAAACTCTGATCTTTTAAATCATTATAGTGATTTATTTCACTTTGACTTAAAAGTTGTTGATAGAGTATCCTTTGGAAGTGAAAAAATATCAAGTACTGTGATTCGTGAAAAAATAAGTCAAGGTAATATTAAGGAAGCTAATAGACTTTTAGGATATAACTTATTTTGCATAGGTGAAGTAGTAAAAGGTAAGGGCCTTGCCCATACTATTGGATTTCCAACTGCAAATGTTATCATAGAAGATAATCTATGCTTTAAAAATGGTGTTTATATTACACTAACTCATATAGATAATAGTATTTATCCATCTATAACCAATGTTGGCTATACACCTACTGTTGAAAGTAAATACAGGGTTATGGAAACTAACATATTTGATTTTTCTAATAACATTTACGGTAAAAATATAAAGGTTGAGTTTTTAGAATTTCTTCGTGGTGAAACTAAATTTCCATCTGTAGAAGATTTAATAAAAAGAGTAAATATAGATATTAAAGATAGTAAAGAATACTTTAAAAATAATATTTACAACAATTAATGCGTTTGATATAATACTTAAGAACCTATGCTAAGTTTATCGATTCTCCAACGATTTTCTTGGCATATGGGGATAATAATTTATTTGGAGGTAATGACAATGGAAAAAGCAATAAAGCAAGAAGTTATACTTAAGCACCAAAGACACGAAGGTGATACAGGTTCACCAGAAGTTCAAGTTGCAATTCTTACAAAGAGAATTAACGACTTAACAGGACATCTTAAGGAACACAAAAAAGATCACCACTCAAGAAGAGGTCTACTAAAGATGGTTGGAGCTAGAAGAGGTCTTCTTAACTACCTTAAGAAGAAGGATATCGAAAGATATCGTGCTATAATAGCTGAACTAGGAATAAGAAAGTAATAAATAGGGCGGTTAATCCGCTCTATTATTTTATAGTTTTTTATTTCACCAAAATATTTAAACATTACACAATATTGTTATGATATAATATTTTTATACATAGTGTAAAAATTATAAAAAGTATCCATAATATAATTATGGTACTTTCCGTGCTGATGAAAGGAGGCTGCTTAATGCACCAAATATTTGAAACTACTTTTAAAGATAGAAAACTTAAAGCAGAAGTAGGTAAATATGCGCTATTATCTAATGGCTCAGTTCTTATAAGCTATGGAGATACATATTTACTTGTAAATGCAAACTCAACAGCAAAACCTAAGGATGGGATAGACTTTTTCCCACTAAGTGTAGATTATGAAGAAAGATTATATTCAGTAGGAAAAATCCCAGGAGGATTTATAAAGCGTGAAGGTAGACCTACAGAAAAGGCTATACTTTCAGCAAGAGCAATCGATAGACCTATTAGACCACTTTTCCCTAAGGGATATTTTAATGATGTTCAAGTGGTGTGTACTGTTTTATCAGTAGATTCTGACAATTCTCCAGAAATACTTGCTATAAATGGAGCTTCACTTGCACTTTCAATATCCGATATACCTTTCCAAGGGCCACTAGGTGCAGTTCTTGTTGGTAGAGTAGATGGGAAGCTTATTATTAACCCTACTTTAGAACAAAGAGAAAAAAGTGATCTTCGTCTAACTGTTTGTGCTACTAAGGAAAGAGTTATGATGATTGAAGCTGATGGGGATGAAATTCCAGAGGATATAATGTACGAAGCTATTATGCTTGGATTTGAAGCATGTAAGGAATCAGTAGCATTCCAAGAAGAAGTTATATCTAAGGTTGGAAAAGAAAAAGTTGTTCCAGAACTTTACAAGGTTCCAGAAGAAATTGAAACTGCAGTTACAGATTTTGCTTATGATGAACTTTGGGAAGCTATGAAGTGTACAAATAAAGAAGAAAGACAAGAGAAAGTAGATATACTTAAGGATAAAGTCTTCTCACACTTTGAAGAGATATTCCCTGAAAAAGAAAAAGACATTGATAATGTAATATATAACATGCAAAAAAAGCAAGTTAGAAAAATGGTTCTTGATGAAAAAACAAGACCTGATGGAAGAAATTTTGATGAGATAAGAGAACTTACAAGTGATGTATCAATTCTTCCAAGAACACATGGTTCAGGGGTATTCCAAAGAGGTCAAACTCAAGTACTTACAGTTGCAACTCTTGGTGCTCTAGGAGATGTTCAAGTACTTGACGGGCTTAGCGAAGAAGAATCAAAGAGATATATGCATCACTACAATTTCCCTCCATATAGTGTTGGAGAAGTTAGATTCTTAAGAGGACCAGGAAGACGTGAGATTGGGCACGGAGCACTTGCAGAAAAGGCACTTGAACCTGTGATTCCAGATGAAAATGAGTTCCCATATACAGTAAGGCTTGTATCTGAGGTTATAAGTTCAAATGGGTCAACTTCACAGGCGAGCGTTTGTGCAAGCACACTTGCACTAATGGATGCAGGAGTTCCTATTAAGAGACCTGTTGCAGGTATAGCTATGGGACTTGTAACTAATGATGATGCTAGTGAATTTGAAGTTTTAACTGATATCCAAGGTATTGAAGATTTCTTTGGAGATATGGACTTTAAGGTTGCAGGAACAGAAAAAGGTATAACAGCTATTCAAGTTGATACTAAGATTAAGGGTATCCCTGAGGATATTATAAAGGAAACAGTTGAAAAAGCTAGAATTGCAAGAATGAAAATTCTTGAAAATATGCTAGCTACTATTCCAACTCCTAAGAATGATCTTTCACCATATGCGCCAAGAATACTTTCTATGAATATACATCCTGATAAGATTCGTGATGTTATAGGACCAGGTGGAAAGACTATAAATAAGATTATAGCAGAAACAGGAGTTAAAATTGACATCGAGGATGACGGAAGACTATTTATCTGTGCTCCAAATACTGAGTCAGGTAATAATGCTAAAACTATAATCGAAGGTATAGTTAAAGAAGTAGAAAAGGGAGAAATTTATCTTGGAAAGGTTAACAGAATTACCGCATTTGGTGCTTTTGTTGAAGTTCTTCCAGGTAAAGAAGGCCTTGTTCATATTTCAAAACTTGCACATGAAAGAGTTAATAAAGTTGAAGATGTAGTTAGTATCGGAGATGAAATTCTTGTTAAAGTTGTAGAAATAGATCAACAAGGAAGAATTAATCTTTCAAGAAAAGATGCTATAAAGAAGGAAACACCTGAAAATACAGAATCAACAGATATAAATGCAGAACCAACAGATACAAAAGAATAATTTCTAAAAGGGCTTATAAAAGCCTTTTTTTTATGTTCTTTTATCAATGTATTATTAATAAAATTAACTGTATAGTAATTTTTATAAAAGGTGTAATATGTTTAAAAAGAAACCAATACTACGAATGATAACTTTTTTAGGGGTAGGAATGCTCTTAATGTTAGGTGTAGGACTTTTATTTAATGGTGATAAGCCAGTATTTAAAAGTAGCATAACCCCCATAGATAAAATTCAAACCGATAAAAAAGTTGTAGCAATTGCATGTAATGTTTATGAAGGGGAGGACCTTCTACCTTCAATGCTTGAAACACTAAAGAAACATGATACTAAAATAAGTTTCTTCATAGGAGGAGTATGGGGTAAAAAGAATATAGAAATGATAAAACAAATGAAGGACTCTGGCCATGATATTCAAAATCATGGATATTATCATAAAAAGCCTACGCAACTTAGCTTAGAAGATAATATAAAGGAAATAAACCTTACTCATGACCTTTTAAAAAGTGAACTTGGAATTGAAACTACAATATTTGAACCCCCATATGGAGATTTTGATGAGTATACACAAAAAATTGTAAATCAAGCTAATCATAAGTTAGTAACTTTTAATATTGATACAATTGATTGGAGAGATGATGCATCAACTGATATTATTCTAAAAAGGGTTAATAAGAAGCTTAATCCAGGAGGAATTATTCTTATGCATCCTAAAGAGATTACAGAAAAGTCACTTGACTCTATTATTTCATACATAAAATCACAAGGCTATGAAATAATAACTGTTAATGAGATATTAAATATTACAGAATAGTTTTTATTGATTTAACAAGTTATATAATCTATAATCGATTTATGTAATAACGACTTAGGAGGTACTTTATGTACAAAAGATACACACTAAATAACGGACTTAAAGTTATTTATGAACATATACCATATGTAAAGTCAATAAGCATAGGTGTATGGATAAAAAGCGGCTCAAGGTTTGAGAATCAAAATAACAATGGAATTTCTCACTTTTTAGAACATATGCTTTTTAAAGGAACTAAAAATAGGACTTCAAAGCAAATATCAGAGGAAATAGAATCACTTGGTGGTCAATTAAATGCCTTTACATCTAGAGAATCTACTTGTTATTATGTAAAACTGTTAGACACACATTTTGATACTGGAATTGATGTTTTATCTGATATGGTTATTAACCCTAGCTTTTTAGAAGAGGAAATAGAAAAAGAAAAATCTGTTATACTAGAAGAAATAAGTATGTATGAGGATCTTCCTGAGGACCTAATTTCAGATATTCAATTTAAAGCTTTATGGGGAGACAATACCTTATCCTATCCTATTCTTGGAACATATGATACTGTCTCAAGTTTTTCAAGAGATATAATAATTGATTATTATTCAAAAAAGTATACTCCTACTAATACAGTTATATCAGTTGTAGGAAACTTTGAAGAAGATAAATTGATTAGTGAAATTGAAAAAAGATTTTCATCATGGGAAAATAATAACGGATATAAAATAACAGAAGACTCTCCAGTAGCTCAAGGTGGCTTCCTGGTTAAAAATAAACCTATTGAACAGGTTCATGTAGCCTTAACTTTAAAAGGCCTTGAATCCGGAGATAAAGGCCTATATAGTTTGCTTGCAATTAATAATTACTTTGGAAGCGGCACTAGTTCTAAGCTTTTCCAAAGGATAAGAGAAGATAAGGGATACGTTTATAGTATATATTCATATCCATCATCTTATAAAAATACAGGAATGTTTAGTATATACTTTGCATGTAACCCATCATGTGTAGAGGACGCAATTCGTCTTGTAAAAGAAGAAATCTCTAATATATATACAGAAAAGATTTCATCAAGTGAAATAGAGAAAATTAAAGAACAACTAAAGGGAAGTTATATATTAGGTCTTGAGGGTGTATCTAATATAATGTTTGGTATAGGAAAAGCTGAACTAATCCTTGGAAGAGTACTTACTACAGATGAGGCAATGGAGAAAATTGATTCAATTACTAAGGACGATATTGATGAAGTTATAGATTATATCTTTAAAGATGGAATTATATCTGCAGTAGCTGTTGGACGTGATATAGCAGAAAATGACCTAATAAAATATGTTAATGGGAATTAATTATACTAAGGAGGTATGGCTAAGCTAAATAGCCAAAATGTTTATGAAACTTTTCATTAAAAGATTACAAAATGATATTCCCCTACCTAAATACATGACAAGTGGAGCAGCAGGTATGGATCTTTATGCTGCTGTTAATGAAGATACGGTATTGAAAAAAGGGGAAATAAAACTTATCCCAACAGGAATAGCGATATCTATAGATTCAGGTTATGAAGCACAAATCAGACCAAGAAGTGGCCTTGCTATTAAACATGGAATAAGTCTAGTTAATACCCCAGGAACAATCGATAGTGACTATAGGGGGGAAATTAATCTTATTATGATTAATTTTGGAGCTAGAGATTTTATAATCAAAAGAGGAGATAGAATTGCTCAAATGGTTATAAATAAAATTGAAACTCCAACTATTGTAGAAGTAGAAGTATTAGATGAAACATCAAGAGCAACAGGTGGTTTTGGATCAACAGGTCTATAACCACCTGTTTTTTAATATACATAATAATAATTAATAAAAACTTTAAAAGAGGTGTTTCAAATGAGTAAAAGACTATCAGAAATTATGAATCTTGAAATAATAAATATTTATAACGGAGAAAAATATGGTTATATTGGAGAATGTGAAATAGTTTTTTCCAGAGATAATGGAGAGCTTTTAGGTATAGAAGCATATGAGTCTAAAACATCTTTATTTTCATTTAAAGATTCAGGAGGCCTTTTTATGCCATGGAGTTCTAAAATGAAAGTTTGCGATAAAACATTAATTTTTGATTATAAAGTTTAAAGTTTTTTTCACACTCTTTTTATATAGGTATAATATATAATATGTAGCAATATTTGTAGTAATTAAGGAGGAGTAGTATGAATATACTAGTTCAAAAATTTGGAGGTACCTCCGTTGCAACTGAAGAAAACAGAGAACTTGTTGCAAATAAAATACAAGAAGCTAAAAATAATGGATACTTACCAGTAGTTGTTGTATCAGCTATAGGAAGGAAAGGTGCTCCATATGCAACAGATACTTTATTATCTTTAATAAACTCAAAAACTTCAAATGTTCAAAGAGAAGAAAAAGACTTGATGATGTGTTGTGGAGAAATCATCTCGGCAGTTGTACTTTCAGAGGTGCTTTCTAAAAGAAAAATAGAAACTAGGGTTCTTACTGGTGGACAAGCAGGAATATTAACAGATAATAATTTCGGTAATGCTGAAATTTTGAAAGTAGATCCTATAAAAATATATGATTTATTACTTGAGGGAATCGTACCAATTGTTACTGGTTTTCAAGGAGTTACAATTAATAACGAGTTCACAACTATTGGTAGAGGAGGCAGCGATACCTCTGCTACAGTACTTGCTGAGGCTTTAAAGGCTACAGCTGTAGAAATATACACCGATGTTGATGGAATAATGACTGCAGATCCTAAAATAGTAAGTGAAGCTAAGGTTATTGATAGCATTAGTTATAGTGAAGTATTTCAGTTAGCAGACCATGGCGCTAAAGTAATTCATCCTAGAGCTGTAGCATATGCTCTAAGAGGAAATATACCGATATATATTAAAAATACAATGACAAATGCAAAGGGTACTGAAATTTCATCAAAGGAAGAAATAAAATCTAATCATATTATTGCTGGTGTTACACATATGCCGAATAGAACACAAATAAGCATAAGATTTAATGAAGCAGTCGATAATTCTAATGACTTATTTTGTATTCTTGCAAAGGAAGGCATAAGCATAGATCTTATAAATGTATTTCCTCAATATAAGGCATTTACAATAGATGACAATGATACTGAAAAAGTTGAAAAGATTTTAAAATCTAATGGTTATGAAGCTTCTATTATAAGGAATTGTAGTAAGGTCTCTTTAATTGGAAGTGGAATGAAAGGAATTCCAGGAGTAATGTCTAAAATTCTTAAAGCACTTAATAGTGAAGATGTAAGTGTACTTCAAACTGCAGACTCCCATATGACAATATGGTGCCTAGTAAATGGAAATGATACTAATAAAGCAATTAATATTCTTCATAAAATATTTAATCTTCAAAAATAGTATGTATTAATAAAAAGGTTAAGGGAAAACGTAGATTTCTACTAATTCTCTTAACCTTTTTAGCATATTATTTTAATTTTGAAAGAAACTAATAGTACTAAAAATATAATGAGGTGAAAATATTGATAATTAATAATTTAGATAATAACAATTTCAATAATGCAGAACCAACTGTTCCAAGTGTTAATCCAGTAAGTCAAAATCCAGAACTTGAAAACTTAAAGGAGCTTGGAGGTACTACTATTCCATCTGGCTCTGAGGAGATCTTTACTATAAATATTATAGGACAAATTGAGGGACACAACATACTTCCACCTCAAAGTAAAGCAACCAGATATGAACACGTAATTCCTCAGCTTATAGCTGTAGAACAAAACCCAACTATAAAAGGAGTACTTGTTGTACTTAACACAGTTGGTGGAGATGTAGAGGCTGGTCTTGCAATTGCAGAGATGTTAAATAGTATCACTAAACCTTCTGTATCACTTGTAATAGGAGGAAGTCATAGCATTGGAGTCCCACTTGCTGTATCAACTGACTATTCCTACATATCTCCGACAGCAACAATGATTATTCATCCAGTTAGAATGAATGGTCTTGTAATAGGCGCTCCTCAAACATTTGAGTATTTTAACAAAATGCAGGATAGAATATCTAATTTTATAACTAGAAACTCTCAAATCTCACCTGATAAATTAAGATGCCTAATGATGCAAACCGACGAGCTTATGAATGATATGGGAACTATTTTAATAGGTCACCAAGCTACTGAAATCGGCCTTATAAAGGAAGTTGGAGGAATCGGAGAAGCATTAAGTAAACTTAAACAACTAATAGATGAAAAAAAAGAGGTATAAACTTTTTAAAAACTTTGTTAATATATTAAATATATTAACAAAGTTTTTAGGTCTTTTTGATAAAATATTAAGGTTATGATATAATTCATTTGCTTTAAAGGAAAAACCATACCAACTGAAGAATTAATCATAAAGGTGGTGATATATTTGCCAAAAAAAGTTAAAAAGCAGAGGAACACTTCTTCGAAAGAATCTAATAGGTTTAAAACCGAAATCTATGGATTATTCTTGCTTGCATTTTCTATACTTGTAGGCTTTAGTATATATATAAAACCATCTGGATTAATAGGTATTTGGATACGCAACTTCTTCTTTGCCTTATTCGGTATAGGAACATACTTAATTCCTATAATCATGCTTATTGCATCTGTGGTATTTATTGCTAATAAAGGCCATATAGAAATTGAAAGAAAGCTAGTAGCAATTCTTGTTTTTATATTTAATATAATATCTATGATACATATTGGATACTCAGTATCAAGTGGAGAAAAGAGATTTTCATCAAAGTTAATTTTGGCGGCAGAACATGGTATGGAGAAAAAAGGTGGTGGAATTTCTTGTGAAATTATAATATCTCCACTTATATATATGTTTGGTAAAGTAGGGGCATATATTATACTTATTTGTATTGGAATTGTACTTGCTATTATTATAACAGAGGTATCACTTACAGATCTTTTTAAATCAATAGCCCAAAAGGTTTCAATTGGAGTAAAACAAAGATTAAATGACTTAAAGTTGAAAAATAATTTTAATAATCAAGAAAATAATACTTCCTTAGAACCTAAAGACCTTAAAGAAGAAAAACCTCAAAACTTAGTTAAGAATGCTAATTTTGATCCACGCAATATAAAAATATTTGATTCACTTGAGGATTTGGAGTCTACAGTGCAAAGTAGTATTCCACCTGATATTACATCAACAGTTAAAAATCAAGGGATGTCAAGCTTAGCTTCCTCTGAAATAAGAAAAGAATCAGCAGCAACAAGTATAGAGGTAGATTATAAAGAAGAGAAAGAATATATTTTTCCTGATATAAAACTTTTATATCAGTCTAAAGTGACGTCTAATAAAGATGATAAGAAATATTTATTAGAAAATGCAAAAATGCTTGAGGATACACTCCAAAGTTTTAATGTAGATGCAAAGGTTGTTCAAGTTAGACGTGGCCCATCTGTAACAAGATACGAACTTCACCCAAGCCCAGGTGTAAAGGTTAGTAAAATAGTAAATCTATCCGATGACCTGGCACTAAGCCTTGCAACATCATCAGTAAGAATTGAAGCTCCTATACCTGGTAAAGCAGCCGTGGGAATAGAGGTTCCTAATAGTGAGGTTTCTCCCGTATCACTTAGAGAAGTTATAGAATCACACGAATTTACTGAGTTTGGTTCTAACTTATCATTTGCACTAGGTAAAGATATAACAGGGAAATGCATGGTAACAGATATTGGTAAAATGCCTCACTTACTTATTGCAGGTGCTACAGGGTCTGGTAAAAGTGTTTGCATAAACACTCTTATAACCAGTCTTATTTATAAGTCATCTCCAGATGATGTAAAAATGATAATGATAGACCCGAAGGTTGTTGAATTATCAATTTATAATGGGATACCCCATCTTTTAATACCCGTAGTTACTGACCCTAAAAAAGCGGCCTCTGCACTTTATTGGGCTGTAAATGAAATGACAGATAGATATAAAATTTTCGCTGAAAATAATGTTAGAAATATTGATGGATATAATAATCTAGTAAAAACAAAATCTATTGGCAAAAAGATGCCTAAAATAGTTATAATTATAGATGAGCTTGCAGACCTTATGATGGTTTCACCAAGCGATGTTGAAGATTCTATTTGTAGACTATCACAAATGGCAAGAGCTGCAGGTCTACACCTGGTTATTGCAACTCAAAGACCTTCTGTTGATGTTATTACTGGAGTTATCAAGGCTAATATTCCATCAAGAATATCATTTGCTGTATCTAGCCAAACTGACTCAAGAACAATTCTTGATATGGGAGGTGCAGAAAAACTTCTTGGTAGAGGAGATATGTTATTTCTTCCTATTGGCGAAAATAAACCTATAAGAGTTCAAGGTGCCTTTATCTCAGAGGAAGAAGTAGAATCTATTGTAGAGTTTCTAAAGGAATCTTCAAGCGTAGAATACAGTAGTAAAGCTATTGAAGAGATTGAAAAGGCAAAACCAGATGCTGAACTGTCATGTGATGAAGATGATGTTCTTTTAAGTGAAGCAATTAAAATAGCAGTAGATTATGGTCAAGCATCTGCTTCTATGCTACAAAGAAGACTTAGAATAGGATTTAATAGGGCAGCGAGACTTATTGAAGTTATGGAGAGCAAGGGGATAGTTGGTCCCCAAGATGGAAGTAAACCTCGTCAGGTTTTAATTAGTAAAGAAGATGCATCAAACTTATAATAATTAAGTTACTTCTTATTGTCCAACAAACTCAAATTTGATATCATTTAAATTAGATGTATTGTCAATAATGGATGTGCTTTGTAAGTATATATATTAATACGTAAAAACAAGTAAATTTAAGCAAACTATAAATAATTAATGAAATTGCATATATTTCCATAGAAATAATAATTAGGAGGACTTGACATGACTTATAATGTAGGAATGGTATCATTAGGATGCGATAAAAATAGAGTTGACGCAGAAATTATGCTGTCTATACTTTCTAGAGAAGGATATAACTTAGTTACAGACCCAAAAACAGCAGATGTTATTATAGTAAATACATGTGGGTTTATTGAATCAGCAAAGGAAGAGTCAATAAACACTATTCTTGAAATGTCAGAAAATAAAGAATTAGGTAAATGTAAATCTGTAATTGTTACAGGATGTATGGCAGAAAGATATAAAAACGAGCTTATGTCTGAAATGCCAGAAATTGACGCTATAATTGGAACAGGGACTTATAGACAAATAGCTGAAATTGTGAAGAAAACTCTAAGTGGAGAAACTGGTATAATAAATACTGGAGAAATTAACTACGATTTAGACTATGAGAAAAGAATATTATCAACACCTTCACATTACGGATATGTAAAAATAGCTGAAGGATGTAACAATAACTGTAGTTATTGTATTATTCCAAAATTACGTGGTAGGTTCAGAAGTAGAAGTATGGAAAGCATTGTTAAAGAAGTTAATGACATCGTAGATCAAGGAGTAAAAGAGATTATACTAGTTGCTCAAGATACTACTAAATATGGTATTGACATTTATGGTGAAAAGAGACTTCCTAAACTTATAGCTGAGCTTGAAAAAATAGAGAATCTTAAATGGATACGTATTATGTACAGCTATCCTGAGGATGTAACTGATGAACTTATTGATACTATAGCAAACAGCCCTAAAGCTTGTAAATACTTTGATATTCCTATACAACATATTAGTGATAATGTTCTTAAATCTATGAGAAGAACAACTTCAAAAGAAGAAATTCTAAATCTAATAACAAAGATTAAAACTAGGATTCCAAATGCTATTATTAGAACATCATTAATTGTAGGATTCCCTGGTGAAACAAAAGATGACTTTGAAGAACTTAGAAGCTTCATAAAAATGAATCTTTTAGATAGAGTAGGTATATTTACTTATTCACCTGAAGAAGGAACAGTTGCAGCAAATCTTGAAAATCAAATAGAGGAAAACATAAAGGAATCTAGAAAGAATACATTAATGCAACTTCAATCTTCAAATTCATTAGAAAATAACAAAAAACTAATAGGAGAGGTTTTTGAAGTACTAATTGAAGGAAAAAGTGATAATAATCAATACTATGGAAGAACATATCAGGATGCTCCTGGTATCGATCAAAATATATATGTTAATTCTGAAAGTAAGTTGAAGCTAGGGGACTTCGTAAATGTAGAAGTTAAAAAGGCCTATACTTACGACCTAATAGGAGATGTTTATAATGAATCTAGCAAATAAAATTACAGCACTTAGAATACTTTTAATACCTTTATTTCTATACTTTGTATATACGGATTTAAAGTACCATATTTTAATTGCAACAATAATATTTGTTTTTGCAGCATTAACAGATAGTTTAGATGGATATATAGCTAGAAGTAGAAACCAAGTTACTAAGTTCGGTAAATTCATAGATCCTCTAGCTGATAAATTAATGATTACAGCTGCATTACTCTCTTTAGTTGAACTTGAAAGAATCGAAGGTTGGATTGTTATGGTCATTATTGCCAGAGAGCTGATAATCACAGGTCTTCGTGCGGTTGCAGCATCAGACGGTGTTGTTATTGCAGCTAGTATGTGGGGAAAGGTAAAAACTGTTACACAAATAGTAGCTGTTGTATCCGCACTACTTGCTATTCCATATTACAATATATTTGTTATCATAGCCTTAATATCAACAATTTTATCAGGAGTGGATTATATATATAAAAATAGAAAAATACTTAACGCTGATAAATAACAGTTACCCCTATATTTGATATAGGGGTAACTGCATATATGTGGAAGTTAGGGATATACTCACTAATGACTTGTAAATATTTGAAAATACCTTTGACAGTTTATAAAAGTCATATTATAATATAGTTAGAACCTTTGTTCGATAACCATGAAAGGATTTGATTAGATGAACGCTGAAAAACAAAAAGCTCTTGAGTTGGCACTTGGACAAATAGAAAAACAATTCGGTAAGGGGTCAATTATGAAACTTGGTCAAGATTCAAAACTAAATCTTGAAGCAATTTCAACAGGCTCTCTAGACCTTGATATAGCACTTGGAATCGGTGGAGTTCCTAAGGGAAGAATCGTAGAAATATATGGACCTGAAAGTTCAGGTAAAACAACTGTAGCTTTACATATAGTTGCCGAGACACAAAAATCAGGTGGAACCGCTGCCTTTGTAGATGCTGAACATGCCCTTGACCCACAATACGCAAGAAACCTTGGAGTTGACACTGAAAACCTAATAGTTTCTCAACCTGATACAGGAGAGCAAGCACTAGAAATCGCTGAAGCCCTAGTAAGAAGTAATGCTGTAGATGTAATAGTTATTGACTCTGTAGCAGCACTTGTACCTAAGGCAGAAATTGAAGGAGAAATGGGAGACTCCCATGTAGGGCTACAAGCTAGACTTATGTCACAAGCACTTAGAAAACTTGCAGGTGCTATAAATAAATCTAACTGTGTTGCTATATTTATTAATCAGCTTAGAGAAAAAGTTGGTATTATGTTTGGAAATCCAGAAACTACTTCAGGGGGTAGAGCTCTTAAATTCTACTCATCAGTTAGACTTGATGTTAGAAGAATTGACTCTATAAAACAAGGTGAAGCTATTGTTGGTAATAGAACTAGAGTAAAGGTAGTTAAAAACAAAGTTGCTCCACCATTTAAAATAGCTGAGTTTGATATTATGTACGGTGAAGGTATTTCAAAGGTTGGTAATATACTAGATGTTGGTGTTTCTAATGAAATAGTACAAAAAAGTGGAGCTTGGTTCTCCTATAATGATCAAAAACTTGGTCAGGGAAGAGAGAACTCAAAATCTTTCCTAAAGGAAAATCCTAACCTAGCTTTGGAAATTGAAACAAAAATCAGACAAAAGTATTCTCTTCCAGTTTCAGATATACCAGTATCAGCTTCAACAGACCCTAAAATAAACGATAATAAACTAAAAACAGAAAGTTAATAACTTTAAAATAAATTAAGCATCCAAATGGGATGCTTAATTTTGTTTAATACTTTAATGGAGACTTTATATGAAGATTTTAAATATAAATAAAAATAAATGGAAAGATGATTATACACTTGAATTAGATAATGGAGAAACATATATAATCTCTTTAGAACAGATTGTTAAATATAAACTAAAAGAAGGTAAAGAAATTGAATATGACAACTTAAAAGAAATACTTTATGAAGAAAATGAAAAGCAAGCATTTAATAAAGCATTAGATATTATATCTCTTAGGGACAATACCTCCTTTGAAATAAAATCTAAGTTATCAATTAAAGGATATGATAGTGAAGTCATCGAAAAAGTTTTGCAAAAACTATTAGATTATAATTTTATAAATGATGAAAAATACGCTAATAACTATTTAGCCAATGCTATAAAGAATAAAAAGTATGGTAAAAACAAAGTAATAAGTATATTAAAGCAAAAGGGGATATCCTCTAACATATTAAGTAAGTTAGATTTTGATGAAAATAATGAACTTGAAACGGCTAGACTTTTATGTGAAAAAAAGCTTAGAACATTAAAAGAAGATGATAAGAAAAAAGAAAAGATATATAGATTTCTTTTATCTAGAGGATATACTCATAGCATAGCTTTAAAGATAATTCAAAGCCTATAGCTTCTTAAAATAAAATGGAAAAATATAGGGGCCTATTTACTCTCCTAAACTTGACATAAATTTAATATTATAATAAAATAAATACAAATAATGGTTTAGCTATGTTTAAATCCATTATTTTATGCTTCTAAACAAACAAAAACGAGTTTCTGTAATCCAGGTATTTTCTGCTTAATTAGGGGAGGTGTTTTTTATTCCTACAGCAGCAACGTTGTTAATGATATCTGGTGGAATTATTATAGGCCTTATAATTGGATACATAATCAGAAAGAATATCGCAGAGGGTAAACTTCATAATGCAGAAGAAACTGCAAAACGAATAGTATCTGATGCTGAAAAAGAGGCTGATTCAAAGAAAAAGGAAGCTATAATTGAAGCCAAAGAAGAAGTTCATAAACTTAGAGTAGAGTATGAAAAGGAAGTTCGTGAAAGAAGAAATGAACTTCAAAGAATGGAAAGAAGATTGATTCAAAGAGAGGAATCTCTAGATAAAAAAGTTGAATCTTTAGAACAAAGAGAAGATAATTTATCAAAAAAGCAGACAGAAGTTCAAAAGCTACAAGAAGAGGTAGACGGGATTTATAAAAAGCAAGTTGAAGAATTAGAGAAGCTTGCTGGACTTACTGTAGATGAAGCAAAGCAAATACTTCTAAGCAATGTTGAGAAAGAAGTAAGACACGAAGTAGCCATAATGATTAAGGAAATTGAAACTAAAGCACGTGAAGAAGCTGATAAAAAAGCTCGTGAGGTTATTACCTGTGCGATACAAAGATGTGCAGCTGATCATGTTGCTGAAACTACAGTTTCAGTTGTTGCTCTTCCAAATGATGAGATGAAAGGAAGAATCATTGGTCGTGAAGGAAGAAACATACGCACACTTGAAACACTAACAGGAATAGATCTTATAATAGATGATACTCCTGAAGCTGTAATTCTATCAGGATTCGATCCAATAAGAAGAGAAGTTGCAAGAATTGCACTTGAAAAGCTTATAGCAGATGGAAGAATTCATCCAGCTAGAATTGAAGAAATGGTAGAAAAAGCTAAAAGAGAAGTTGACAATGAGATTAGAGAACAAGGTGAACAAGCAACCTTTGAAACTGGTGTTCATGGACTTCATTCAGAACTTATAAGATTATTAGGTAGACTTAAGTATAGAACAAGTTATGGTCAAAACGTGTTAAATCACTCAATTGAAGTATCAAATCTTGCAGGTTTAATGGCCGCTGAACTTGGTGCAGATGTAACTCTTGCTAAAAGAGCAGGACTACTACATGACATTGGAAAGGCTGTTGATCACGAAGTAGAAGGACCGCATGCACTTATTGGTAGTGATTTAGTTAAGAAATATGGTGAATCACCTGCTATTATTCATGCAATTGCTGCGCATCATGCAGATGTTGAACCTCAAACAATTGAAGCTATTTTAGTTCAAGCAGCTGATGCTATTTCAGCAGCTAGACCTGGAGCTCGACGTGAAACTCTTGAAGCATATATTAAGAGATTACAAAAACTTGAAGAAATTGCTGATTCATTTGACGGTGTAGAAAAGTCATATGCTATTCAGGCAGGACGTGAAGTAAGAATAATGGTTAAGCCAGAACAAATTTCGGATTTAGAGGCTATGCAAATGGCTAGGGATATTGTTAAAAGAATTGAGAATGAACTTGAATATCCTGGACAAATTAAAGTTAACTTAATTAGAGAAGTTAGAGCAATAGAATACGCGAAGTAGATAACAAACGGGACTTATGTCCCGTTTTTATATTATATGTAGTTTTTATGATAATATTTATATTAATTGCTTAAATAATTACAATTTACCTAGGGGAGAGATAATCTTCCCTTTTTTTAATAAATTCTTAAAAAAATATTGACATGAATAGTAAATTACGTGCAAAATAGAATATGATATTAATTCAGTTATTATATCCTAAATCTTTTGAAAAAACTAATATAGTAGACACTAACTACTAATAATGATATATTTAATTTAAAATATGGAAAAGTGGTGATTTTATGATTAATTATGATATGCACGTTCACTCCACTTACTCTGATGGCACACTTTCCTTAAGAGAGATAATAGACACTTGTAAGGAAAATTCTCTTAAAGGAGTAGCGATAACAGACCATGATACAGTTGCTGCGTTTAGTGATGAAGCCTTTATAAATGAGAAAGAAATTGATATTATACCAGGAATCGAACTTAGTACCATATATGATGGACGCGAAATCCATATACTTGGTTATTATATTGACTATAATAATATAAAACTTCTTGAAACACTTGATAAAATTAGAAACTTTAGATTTAATAGAACAGAAATGATTATATCAAAGCTAAACAGCCTAGGATATGATATTAGTATTGAAGACATTTCGGGTCATGTTGATAAGTCATCTTCGCTTGGAAGACCTCATATTGCAAGATGTTTAGTAGAAAAAGGTTATTTCAAGGATACACAGGAAGTTTTTGATAAAATTTTAGGAAATGGTAAACCTGCGTGTGTAGACAGATATAAGATTCATCCTAAGGACGGTATAAATCTTATAAAGGAGGCAGGGGGAATCCCTGTTTTGGCACATGCATTTGTTAGTAAAAATAGCTTAACTAGTTCTGACTTTAAGGAACTTATGGAAGATATGATAAGGTATGGAGTGATAGGAATTGAAGTATATCATTCACTTCACTCTAAAGTGCAAGAGGGCACACTTCTTAACTATGCGATTAAACATAACCTTTTAATTACCGGTGGAAGTGACTGTCATGAGAAGCTAGATTCTCATGGAAACCTCATATTAGGTAGCAAAGGTATAGACACAGAAAATATCATTAAACTCAAATCTGCGAGGTAAAAACTATGTCAAAGGGGACAGATAGAAATAGACAACTGCCAAACAAGGTAAATACTACGACTCTTGTAAAGATATTCATACTACACTTTCTATCAGAAAAGTCTTGTTATGGTAATGAATTAATAGATGGTATAGAACAAAATCTTAACTATCTTTGGAAGCCAAGTCCTGGAATGATATATCCTCTTCTAAGAAATATGGAAGAAGATATGTTAATTGAAGGTTGGTGGTTAGAACCTGATAAAAAAACAAAACGAAATTATAAAATTACAGAGACTGGACTAAAGCATTATGAAAGGCTAAAATTAATTTACAAGCCACAGCTTGAGGAGTCTCTTACAATTATACAAAACACTTTAAAAATAATATATTAATGTATTTGGAGGTTTGGCTTTATTATGGAACTATCAAGAAGAGCAAAGGACATTTCAGCATCAGTAACTCTAGCTATAACAGCAAAAGCTAAGAAGTTAAAGTCTGAAGGGGTAGATATTATTAGTTTTGGAGCAGGGGAACCAGATTTTGATACTCCAGCTAACATATTAAAGGCAGCAGAAGATGCTCTTAAGCAAGGTTTAACTAGATATACAGCTGCATCAGGTATATCAGAACTTAAAGCAGCTATATGCGAAAAACTAAACTCAGATAACAATCTGAGTTATAAAGAAGAACAAATTGTAATTTCTAATGGTGCAAAGCATTCATTATACAATGCTTTATTTGCTATATGTAATGAATCAGATGAAGTTATTGTTCCTCTACCATACTGGGTAAGTTATCCAGAACTTGTTAAATTAGTTGGAGCTAAACCTGTATTTGTTGAAACTCCTGAAGAAAATGACTTTAAGTATATAATATCAGAACTTAAAGCAGCTATTACAAACAAAACTAAGGCTATTATTCTTAACAGCCCTAATAACCCAACAGGTGCAGTATATAGTGAAGAAGAATTAAAAGAAATAGCAAAAATGGCAATAGAAAATGATATATTTATAATTTCAGATGAAATATACGAAAAACTTGTTTACAATGATACAAAGCACATAAGCATAGCTTCTCTTTCAGATGAAATTAAAGAAAGAACAATAGTAGTTAATGGAGTATCTAAGGCTTATGCTATGACAGGCTGGAGAATAGGATATACAGCTTCTAATTCAGAAGTTTCAAAAATAATGTCAAATTTCCAAAGCCATGCTACATCAAACCCTAATTCAATAGCACAATACGCTAGTGTTGAAGCTATAAATGGACCTCAAGAACAAATAGAAGTAATGAGAGTAGAATTCGAAAAGAGAAGAGATTATATGGTTGATAGAGTAAATGCTATTCCAGGTCTTTCATGTAAAAAACCTAAAGGAGCTTTCTATGTTATGGTTAATATAAGTAGCTTCATAGGAAAAACTATAAATGACAAGAAAATTTCTTCTTCTGTAGACTTTTGCGATGCTTTAATAGATGTTGCTAAGGTTGCAGCAATTCCAGGTGCAGGTTTCGGAAGTGATAATTACATTAGGCTTTCATATGCAACTTCTATGAAAAATATAGAAGAAGGTTTAAATAGAATAGAAAACTTTGTTAAGTAGTATAATATAAATAGAGGGGAGGAATTCCCTCTATTTTTCTTTTTAATCATATGATATAATTCGATATAAATATATATTGCGTACTGAATTGAACATTTTACATACTTTTTCAAATAACTTAAGATAAAGGAGAGTGTTATTATGTATAATAAGTATGAAAGTCCATTAATATCTAGATATTCTAGCAAAGAGATGTCTTATCTTTTTTCAGAAGAATATAAAATAAAAAACTGGAGAAAACTTTGGGTTGCACTTGCTGAAGTAGAAAAGGAGCTTGGTCTTAACATCTCTGAAAGTCAAATCAATGAATTAAAAGCAAACATAGATAATATTGATTTTGAATTAGCTAAGAAAAAAGAAAAAGAAACTAGACATGATGTAATGTCTCATGTATATGCATATGGAGCTGTATGTAATGAAGCAAAAGGGATTATACATCTAGGTGCAACAAGTTGCTATGTTGGAGATAATGCAGAAGTAATAGCTATGAAAGAAGCTATGCTACTTGTTAGAAAGAAGCTTATACAAGTTATTAAAAATCTTTCAAACTTTGCACTTAAATACAAATCTCTACCAACACTTGGTTTTACCCACTTTCAAGCTGCACAGCTTACTACAGTTGGAAAGAGAGCAACACTTTGGATTCAAGAACTTTTAATGGACCTTGAAAATCTTAACTTTGCTATAGATAACCTTAAATTATTAGGAGTAAAAGGGACAACAGGAACTCAAGCTAGCTTCTTAAGTTTATTTGATGAAGATCACGAAAAAGTTAAACTTCTTGAGAAAAACATATGCAAGAAAATGGGATTTGAAAATAAATACTTCAAAGTAACAGGGCAAACATATCCAAGAAAACAAGATATGCTAGTTCTTAATTCTTTAAGTAGCATTGCTCAAAGTGCATATAAATTTGGTAATGACATAAGGCTACTCCAAAACCTTAAGGAAGTAGAAGAGCCCTTTGAAAAAAATCAAATAGGTTCATCAGCTATGGCATATAAGCGAAATCCTATGAGAACAGAAAGAATATGTGCCCTTTCTAGATTCGTAATAATTAACTCTCTAAACCCTGCAATTACAGCTTCAACTCAATGGTTTGAAAGAACTTTAGATGATTCAGCTAACAAAAGACTTTCAACCTCAGAAGCCTTTTTAACTTTAGATGCTATACTTAACCTATATATTAATGTTTCATCTAATCTTGTAGTTTATAGTAAGGTAATCGAAAAACATATTTATGATGAATTACCATTTATGGCTACTGAAAACATACTTATGGAAGCAGTTAAAAAAGGCGGGGATAGACAAGAATTACATGAAAAAATAAGAGTATACTCTATGGAATCCGCAAGAGAGGTTAAGGAGTTCGGTAGAGAGAATGATTTAATTGATAGAATATGTAATGATCCTGTATTTAACCTTGAAAAAAATGAGATCCTATCTGTTTTAAAGCCTGAAAACTACATAGGAAGATCAACTGAACAAGTAGAAGAATTTATAGAAGAATGTGTAAGCCCTGCAATATCAGACTTTGAGGAAAGTTCTGAAGTTACAGTTAGTATAGAAGTATAGTTAAATATAAAAGAGCAATAAGGAACAATTGTAATATAATTTCTTATTGCTCTTTTTTCAATATTTTTCTTACACATTTTTAAATAGCCTTTTGACTTATTAGTTAGATATGCCATAATATTCAGTATATAATTAGTATTACTAATATTCTAAATATTTTTACTATATATTAAATACTGAATTATCATAGTATTACAATTAATTATACAGTTTAATTCATACTTTCTAATTATTCTAATGAATATCATTACCACTTATTAATGGAAAAATAGGGTATATTTTAAACATTTTTTACATTAATATTAGTAAATTTGCTGAATAAGGTTGCTTGTTACAATGTATTTTCATTATAATTGTAGTAGTACTATTATATTATAAATACTTGGAGGTAATGATTATGATAGGTTTTATTGGTGCTGGAAATATGGGATTTGCTATTATAAAAGGAATGATTAATAAGGGTATTTCCCCTAAAGATATATGTGTTTATGATAAAAATAAAGATGCTTTAGAAAAACTTAATGCCTTAAATATAGACATATATGATACTGAAATTGAGGTTTCAAAAAAATCAAAATATCTTTTTATTGCAGTTAAACCAAATATATATGACTACATACTAAACAAAATCAACACCTCAATAACCGAAGATACTATTATTATAAGTATTGCCGCAGGATATGAGGTGTCAAGGATTTCAGACATTATAGGTAATAAAAAAATAGTAAGAACAATGCCAAATACACCTGCTTTATGTGGTGAAGGCTTTACAGCAGCCTATTTTAATGAAAATATTAGTGAAAGTGAGAAAAATCAAGTTTTAGAACTTTTAAAAACCTTTGGAAAATGTTGCGTTGTAGAAAAAGAAGAGCTAATAAATTCATATTCAGCTGTTTCGGGAAGTGGTCCTGCCTATGTTTCTATTATAATTGAAGCTATGGCAGATGCAGCTGTTCTTTTAGGTGTTCCAAGATCCGACGCATATATCCTAGCAGAGCAAACAATTCTAGGGACAGCGAAACTTGCACTAGATACAAATCAACATCCTGCTATCTTAAAGGATATGGTTTGTTCACCTGGTGGAACAACAATTGAAGGAGTTAGAACTCTTGAAGAAAAAGGATTTAGAAGTGCTTTAATCGAATGTATAGTAAATACTTATAAAAAAAATATTGATATTAAAAACATTAGATAAGGTAGGATTACTTAATGATTGTAAGAATTATATTTTTTTTACTTGTTATAACTATATATTTACTGTTTCTTTTTTTTCTTATAAAAGATATAGGGCTTAATAATAAAAAAATTTCAAAAAAAACTAAAAAAGCTAAAAAGAACTAAAATAATAACTTTAAAACTTATTTTGGGAAATAATCATTTTGTAAATCCGATGATTATTTCCCAAAATGTCTATGGATATATATATATATTTTTATACCTTAAATATATATATATATAATTGATTAAAGGTATTTTATGGGTAAACTTACCTTTATTAACGTAAATTCAAAATAAACATCTATATTTCTTAAGAAAAAACCTAAAGAAACCTTTAAATTCAAATATATTAGGTTTTTTCTATACAGCAATATAAATACATTAAAAGCTAAAAATATCTCTTTAAAACCCATTATAACTATTCGCTAAATATCAATTTAGCGAATAGTGTAAAAAACTACGAAAAAGGGGATGATAATTTGCAAGAAATTTACTCAGATGATCTTCCATATATGCTTACCGAATTCCTTGGATACCTTTCAACTATAAAGGGAAAATCTCCAAATACAGTTGAGGGCTATAAAATAGATATAAGATTATTTTTAAAATTTGTTTTAAAACAAAAACATAGGTTAACTTCAGATGTCGAGGGAGTTTCTATTAGAGATATAGATGATGAGTTTATAAAAAATATCAGACTTGGAGATATATATTCCTTTATGAATTATGTAAATACCACAAGGGGTAACAGCCCCTACGCTAGAGCTAGAAAAGTATCTTCTATAAGGGTTTTTTTCACTTATCTAGAGCGACGTGTTAAGCTTATTACAGATAATCCAGCCAAAGACTTAGAATCACCTAAAATAAACAAAAGACACCCTGTTTATTTAACATTAAATGAAAGCAAAGACCTTTTAGAAAGCGTATTTGGCACTGTTGTAGGCAGAAATAAACAAAGAGACTTTGCTATGCTTACTCTTTTCCTTAACTGCGGGCTACGTCTCTCAGAACTTGTAGGCATTGATATTAGTAGAATTAAAGAAGATATTTTAACAGTTATAGGTAAAGGAAACAAGGAACGAACCGTTTACCTTCCTCCCATTTGTGTAAATTCTATTAATTCCTACCTTCAAGAAAGACCAATACCAATCACAGGTCACGAAGATGCATTGTTTTTAAGCGAGCAAAGACGCAGAATCAACAAGAGAACTGTAGAAAAACTAGTAAAAAAATATGCTGAATTCGCAGGACTTGACTCTACAAAGTACACTCCTCACAAACTAAGACATACAGCAGCTACTTTGATGTATAAACACGGAGGTGTTGATATTAGAGCCCTCCAACAGATTCTAGGTCACGAAAGTATATCAACAACTCAAATTTATACCCATGTTGATGATGAACAACTTAGAAAAGCTGCAAAGTCAAATCCACTTGCAAACTTCAATTTAGATTAATTAGTTTACGTAAATAATATTATGTAAACTAATTAAAGGATACATAATCATTTATGTATCCTTTTATAGATTATTTATTCATTTATATTTAATATATCCTCTAAATCCTTATAATATTGGTCTCTAATTTCCTCATGATCCTCAATAAAATCATATGGCATATCATCTTCTTCATCATTTTCCCTTTGAAAAACTTCAAAATCCTCGTATTCTCTATAGGAATCTACCTGATCCTTTATTATTCCTTCTATTTTTATTTCCATATAATCATTATCTTCAAACTCTATGCACTTTCCGCAACTATTACATATACTCATACCATCCAAGTCACATAAATCATTTATATCATTTTCATCAAAAGCCATTTTATACTTCACCTCTTTTTAAAAATAATCAATATACCTATTTTAATAAAACTAACCATCGTTGTCTACCCCTAACCTCAATTCTAAATATTTAAAATATTTCTTCATCTATCAATTTTAATTCTATTAATAATATTTAAATTATAGTTAATAATAAAAATATTATTATTTTTCACATATTTCAAACTAGTCATATTATATAAAAAATTAGAACTATATAGTCATAACTACATATTCAAAAAGTGTAATAAAGATATGTTTTTTCACTTTATTAAAATTCTGTTTTTTTACCAATTAATACGAACATAAGTTTGCAAATACAATGATGCCTATGATATAATGGATATAAAATATACTTGTAATAATAATTTAAAGTACATCTGAGTATAAACGAAGGGAGAACTTAAAATGCTAACTATAGACCTAACTGATAAGCAGGAAAAAGTACTAGAATATATTCGCAAAGAAGTTTATTCTAAGGGCTATCCCCCATCTGTTCGAGAAATTTGTTCTGCATTAGGCTTTAAGAGCACTTCAACCGTCCACGCTCATCTAACAGCTTTGGAAAAAAAAGGTGCAATTAGAAAAGATCCTACCAAACCACGTGCTATTGAAATAATCGAGGACTCAAAAATGAGACGTGAAATAGTTAGTGTACCAATTGTAGGAGAAGTTGCAGCAGGGGAACCTATTCTAGCTATAGAAAATGTTATAGACACCTTCCCTATTCCTCTCGACTACATAAAGTCTAATAATAAACTATTTATGCTTGAAGTTAAAGGCGAAAGTATGATTGAAGCAGGAATTAATAATGGAGATTATCTTATATTCGAAACATCTTTAACTGCTAATAATGGAGATATAGTTGTGGCTTTAATTGAAGACAGTGCTACGGTTAAAAGATTCTACAAAAAAGAGGATTATTTTGTGTTAAGACCTGAAAATGCTTCTATGGATGACATAATAGTAAAGGAATGTTCTATACTTGGAAAAGCCGTAGGCCTTTTTAGATCTATGAAATAACACGTTATAAAAATACTTACTAAAAAGGAATTACATACTATGTCTTTTATACTTTTTATTTCTATGTGTATTTCAACTTGCTTTCTTATATATTATACATATAATTTATTTAAAAACAGAAAATTAAAGACAAAACCAATAACCAGCTTTCCCTTTTCACTTACAGGAATAGCTGGTTATTTTACTATTCTTAACTAATTTTAATTTGCGAATAAACTTATTCCCTTTTGAAAATCATAAATACATATAAAACTTTTTAAGGAGTAAGTTATGAGTATACCATATGTTAGAGGAAAATCTATATTCAATTGCATTAATACCGTTCCAAAACAATATCCTTATCTTGTAAAGGACATAGAAACTGAAGTTATAATAGTTGGTGGAGGTGCTACAGGTGCAATTTTAGGATATTACTTTACAAAAAACGGAATTCCTTCTGTTGTACTTGAGAAAAGCAGAATTGCCCACTGTAGTACAGGAATAACTACTTCCCTACTTCAATACGAATTGGATTCTAGACTTGAAGAACTTAAAAACTACGGTTCCTTAGATAAGTTTATAAATGCTTATAAACTTGGACTTAAAGCTCTAGATGAAATAAAAGATTTTATAGATGCATACGGAAATAAATGTGACTATAAAGTTAGGGACACCTTATTTTATACTTCTAAGTCTCTAGAATATAACCAAGTTGAAAATGAATATAAATTAAGACAAGATAGTGGCTTTGATGTTGAATTTATTACTCCATCAAACAACCCATTTAGTTTTAATGTAGAGGCAGGTGTATATTCTATTAATGGTGGAGCAGAGCTTGATCCCTATAAATTTACACATCAACTACTTGATGCTTCTACTCAAAATGGTTTAAGGGTCTATGAAAATTCCGAGGTAATAGATGTAAATTTCCTTGAAAATGAAGTTGAAGCTATAACAAAATATAATCACAAAGTTAAAGGAAAGATTTTAATAGTTGCAACAGGATATAATACCTCCCTTTTTACAAATAGAAATTTTGGAACAAAGTATACGACTTTCAATGTTGCTACAAAGCCATTGAAAGAAATTAAGGGCTGGCATAATAATGCGCTTATCCGCGATAATAAGGGAACATATAATTACTTTAGAACCACAAACGATAATAGAATAATTGCAGGCGGTGAGGATATCTCCTTCTTACCTGATATATTTAATGAAAAAGCTGCTAGAGAAAGTTATGATATACTTGAACAAAAGATTAAACATATGTTTCCAAGTATACCTAATATACAGATTGAGTATAAATATTGTGGCACATTTGCATCTACTAAGGATAACCTAGGCTTTATTGGAAAAGATCCTAAACAAGATAAACTTTTGTATTGTCTCGGCTACGGTGCAAATGGAATCCTATTTGCAATTTTAGGAGGATTAATGTTACCTAACTTATATAAAGGTAGCTATAATACTGATTTAGACTTATTTAAAGTAGATAGATTTGATTCTTAAAAATTAGAAAAGGAGCTGTTTCAAAACGATTCTCTAAAATCATTTTAAAACGACTCCTTCTTTAATCTTTATTTTACAAACCCAAGCAGTCTTAGTACTTTTTCTGCAATTTTTCTTTCTACTCCTTTATAAGGGAATGAATGAATGTGTATTGCAGGATTGAAGTTTAGTTCTATTATTGCATATGGGGAATTTTTATCTGTATAGTCCTCTATCATAAGGTCTACTCCACATATTTTTGCATCTACTGCTCTTGCAGAGGCTACAGCTATATCCTTAAATCTTTGAGGCATAGTATCAGTATAATCAATACTGTCTCCACCTGTGCTTATATTAGAATTTTCTCTTAAATATACAATTTCATCTACCTTTGGTATATATTTTGTATCTAGACCTCTTTGGCTTAAGAATAAATCTACATGCTTATCAAGTTTAATCTTTTCAAGAGGTGTCTTATATCCTTTTCCTCTTAAGTAACTTTTATTCTTTTCTTCTACAAGCTCTTCAATATTCATTGTACCGTTTCCAATTACATTTGCAGGTACTCTATTTAATACTCCTGCAACTTCGTCTCCTATAACAAGAAACCTAAATTCTTTCCCCTTAATAAATTCTTCTATAAGAACAGTTACATCATTTTCAAATGCAATTTCAAATGCCTTTATAAGGTCACTTGCTCTTGTTCCATCTGGGAATATACTTATACCAATTCCAAAGTTAGTACTCTTAGGTTTTATAACTACTGGAGTATTAATAAACCTTTTAACAGAAGAAATCGCATCATCCAAACTATCAAATTCTTCTCCAAGTGGCACTCTAATTCCATGCTCTTTTAACACCTTCTTAGTTACTACCTTATTCTCCATCATTAGAACTGTAGAATAACTGTCCATTGATGTTTCTGTTGCCTGCTTTATATATTCTTTCTTATTTCCCTTTGAAAGAGAAATAAAGTTTTCCTTCCTATCTAAAATATCAACTGTAATTCCTCTTTTAATAGATTCTTTCATAAGAATTTGAGTTGAAAGCTCCATATCTTCAAATCCTACCATTTTAAATCTATTTTGATATGCACTATCTTTATAAGCTTTAGCTAAACTCATATTAGCCTTTATATAGCCTTCTTCTTTAGTTTTTTCAGTTATTTTATTTGCATATGTAAGTGATGAACTAAGTACTTTGTTTCTTATTCTTTCTATATTATCATTTTCTCCAAGAGATAATTCCTTATTAATTCTTTCAATCTCAGAGAGTATTTCTAAAGCATATTCATTTTTATCTACTAAATTCCCATCTCTTTTTAGTTCTATTTTATCCTGTCCATACTTTGCTATAGCTCTTTGGTTAAATAGCCCTTCTTCCTGCCATAAATCATAGTTATTTTCTTCTTTTATAGATAAATAGATAACAAATAAGTGAATAAACCTCAAGTCTTCAATTGAAATTCCTGATTTTTCAAATGGATTTATATCTATACTTCTTATTTCTAGATACTGTACACCATCCCTTAATAAAGATTCAATAAGATTTTTATTATCCTTAGACTTTAACCTTACTTGACTATATAATTCTTTGCTATTCTCAATGACTCCCTTGTCAATAAAGTTAATGATGCTTTTTACATGAGATTCTACACTTGAATAGCTTGGAAATAAGTCTATTTTATTTTCATAACCACATTCACTATTTCTTATAGATATTACACCTTTACTTGTATAGCTTTCATGTGATATCCTTTGTAAAATTTTAAGGCACTTATCAGAATAACTCTCATGTAGTACAGGTGTACCACCTAATAGATAAATAAGAAGCCATCTATATCTTAGATAATTTCTTGCAATTTTAAGATAGAATTCATTCTTAAACTGTTTATAGGACTTACCCTCTCCTAAATTACTATAAAGTTTTTCAATAATATTTTCTTTAAAGGAAAAGTTATAGTGAATTCCTGATATAAGCTGTTTTTTACCTCCATATTTTTCAAGAAGATTTTGCCTATATTCTGTTGCATTTTTCCCCTCTTCACCGTCTCCAAAATTAGCTACAGGAATATTACCATCTAGAGGAATATCACATGGCATAGATTGCGGCCATAGATATTCATCTTCTATTTCATTTGAAACAATATCATAAAGAACCTCTAAAAAATCCCTTGCTTCAGCTAATGTTGATAGTGCAGGAGTTATCATTTCAACCTGACTTTCTGAAAAATCAGTTGTAATATATGGATTATCTATTTTATCTCCTAGAACACTTGGATGCTCTTTAAAGGAAATATATCCATTTGAATCTACCCTAAGTGCTTCACGTTCTAGACCAAAGTTTCCATTTAGAAGTTCATTTTTATTAAATAAATTCTTATATATATTTAGCATTTTACACCTTCCGAGTTTATATCAATTTTTAACTTAGTTTATGTGCTTTTTACTTTTAGATACTTAAGTTTAATATCTAAAAAGCTAGAGCGTATACTCTAGCTTAGATTATATATCAAATTCTTTAATTTATATACTACCTATAAGCTTTTCATCTATCTTATAAATGTACTTTTCCTTTAAATTCATAAAATCTTCTTTATATGTAACTTTCTTTACATGCTGTTTTGCAAGATTTATGTTATGTTCTACATATCCATACTTTTCAACATGATGTTTAATTTTATACGCATATGTTAGTTCAGTATTTTCTGTTTTATTTATCTTATCTTTTATTACTTCCTCTTCATAAAGTCCAAAGAATTTATTAATGTTCTCAATTTCTCGTAGTATTTCCCTTGAATATGATAACCTATCAATATTCTTCCCATCTTTTTTTAAGCTAATATCAGCAAGACCATACTTAGCTATTTCCCTTTGATTAAATGCAGCATCTTGTTGCCACATTTTATAATCTGATTCCTCTTTAATACAAAGAAATATAACAAAAATATGAAGAAATTTTAAATCATTAAGGCATATTCCTGCTTTTTTATATGGATTAATATCAATGCTTCTAATTTCAAGATAATTAATACCATCATATTTTAAAGATTCCAAAAACCTAGTATTATCCTTAGCCTTTAATCTTACCTGAGAATAAAGTTCCTTATGATTATAAAGAAGTCCCTTATTTATGAATTCCTCTATACTTTCAACATATTCATCTACACTATTATAGTTTGGATATATGTCTACTAGGTTTTCGTACCCATACTCACTATTTCTATATGAAATTGAATTTAAATTCGAAAATTCTTCATTTCCCCATTTTTCTAGCTTCTTTACACATTTTTCATCAAAGGTTTCATGTACTATTGGTGTTGATCCTAACAAATATACTATAAGCCATCTATATCTTAGGTAATTTCTTGCTATTCTTAGATAAAACTTATCTTTAAACTCCCTATAGCTTTCTTCACCAAAATAATCATATAATTTTCTTACTACTTCCTCACTAAATGAAAAATTATAGTGAATACCTGATATCAACTGCTTTTTCGCACCATACTTAACTACAAGTTGCTGTCTATATTTTTTTGCATCTTGTCCACCATTAGTGTCTTCAAAGTCTGCAACCTTAATATTCCTATAATCATTAATTCTACAAGGCATAGATTGTGGCCAAAGATATTCATCTTCAATATTTACAGCTACATAATCATAAAGTTTGTCTAGGCAATTATATACATCTCCAATATATTGATATATTGGGGTTATCATCTCTACCTGACTTTCTGCAAAATCTACTGTAACATAAGGGTTCTCTAATTTTTTCCCAAAAATCTTAGGATGGTTCTTTGTTGATAGATCTCCATTTTCACTTACCCTTAGAGCTTCTCTTTCTATTCCAAAATTCCCTTTAAGTAATTCTTCCCTAGTAAACAACTCTTTAAATATGCTAAGCATTTTCCACACCCTTCCGTCCTTAAATAGTTAAGTATGATATTAAAGCAGATTATTTTAAACTATTTTAAGTTACCTTTAATTTAAGAATTACTTGTTATTTAGAACATTTGAAAGTCCTATCATAACACCTGTTTTTCCATGGTCAAATGTAAGTCCACCTTGCATATAAGCTATATATGGCTCACGAATCGGACCATCTGCACTTAGTTCAATTGATGACCCTTGATTAAATGCCCCTGCTGCCATAATAACTTTACTTGTATAACCTGGCATTTCCCAAGGTTCACACTCTACAAAGGAATCAACAGGTGAACCCTTTTGAATACCTTTACAAAAGTTAACAAGGTCCTTTTCATTTCCAAACTTAATAGCAAGTATAATATCACTTCTTTTATCAAATGAACCTGGACAAACATCATATCCTGATAACTCCATCATTCTACTACAAAATATAGCTGTTTTTAATGCTTCTGCTGTAACATGAGGAGCATGGAAAAGTCCTTGGATCATGTGTCTTATAACCCCTAGCGTTGCCCCTGCTTCCTTTCCTATTCCAGGAGAAGTCAATCTATATGATGCTTGAGTTACATATTCTCTTTTTCCTACAATATATCCTCCTGTTGGTGCAATCCCTCCACCAATATTTTTTATTAGTGAACCTGCAATTAAATCTACACCTACATCTGTTGGTTCTAGTACATCAACAAATTCTCCATAACAGTTATCTACAAATACAATCACATCTTCTCGAGCTTCCTTTACAGCCTTAGTTGCCTCTTTTATTTCATCTATAGTAATTGAAGGTCTATAATCATATCCTGTAGACCTTTGAAGCCCTACCATTTTTATAGAAGGATCTTTTTTTAATTCTTCAACTACCTTTTCAACATCAATTTTGTTGTTTTTAAGGGCTATTTCTTTATAATCTATATTAAATTCCTTTAAAGATCCAAGGTTTTCTCCCTCAACTCCTATTACCTGTAGTAGAGTATCATATGGTGCACCTGTTATGTACATTAAAGTATCACCAGGTCTTAGATTACCTGTTAAGGCCAAAGTTATTGCATGTGTTCCAGAGATTACATTAGGACGAACAAGTGCGTCCTCTGCATTAAAAACCCTAGCATAAATAGCTTCTAGTGCATCACGACCAATATCACCATAGCCATAACCTGTTGAGTTAGTGAAATGAGTATCACTAAGCCTTTCACTTTGCATAGCTTTCAAAACCTTTATTTGATTATATTCACGAATCTTATCTATTCTATTAAATACACACTCTATATCACCTAAAGCTTTCTCTGAAAGCTCTAAGACCTTATCACTTATATTAAAATTGTTCTTTAAAAATTCTTTTGTAACAGATAACATTTTGTTCCCCCTAAGTTTATTTTTATACACTAGACTATTTTATCATAAGACGTAAAACCCTTCTACACCATAAGGCATAGAAGGGTTCTATTCTTAAGGCTAATGCACTTAAAATCCCTTATTATTTTTCTATTGATTGTTGTATAAAACAGGTTTTGCAGGAGTTACTGTTGATATAGCGTGTTTGTAAACCATTGTTTGTTTTCCGTCTACTTCTAAAATAACCGTAAAATTATCAAATCCCTTTACAAATCCATTAAGCTTATATCCGTTTAGGATGTGTACCGTAACCTGTATTCTATTTTTTCTCGCTTGATTTAAAAAAACATCTTGTAGATTGTTTGACGTTTTGTTCATGTGTATCATCCTCCAGAATAAAATACTATTGATATAATAGTTCTATAAAGTTTTTAATTCTCCTTCAATGTATTCTACAATATTTTCTAAAAGACAGTGTTTATCTTCATATTTATCCGTTTCAAACCATCTTACTCTTTTATCTTTTCTAAACCAAGTTAGCTGACGTTTTGCGTATCTTCTACTACTTTGCTTAATAATATAAATTACCTCATCTAAGGTTAGCTTGCCGTCAAAATAATCTAAAACTTCTTTATAGCCAATTGCTTGCATAGATGTCATGTCTTTAGTGTAACCCATATTTAAAAGTGACTTTACCTCTTCAACAAGGCCCTTTTCAAACATAATATCTACTCTTTTATTTATTCTCTCATAAAGAGTCTCCCTATCCATTGTCAAAGTTATATATGCTAAGTTATAATCTATATCCTTTTCCCTAGATTCTCTTTGAACCTCAGAAATTGTCTTACCTGTTAGCTTATATACTTCAAGGGCTCTAATGATTCTCTTAGTATCATTCGGAAACAGTCTTTCATATGACTCTATATCAACTTCCTTTAATTTGCTATGAAGATATTCATTTCCCTTTTCCTTTGCTAGATTCTCAAGATATTCTCTATATTCCTTATCCTCCGCCCCTGAAAAATCAAGTGCATATGTTAAAGAATTTATATATAGTCCTGTACCACCAACTACTATAGGGAGTTTACCTCTTGATAAAATATCATCGATATAAGCACCTGCCTTCTCTCTAAAAAGAGCAACGCTAAATTCCATGTCCGGTGTAACCTCATCAATCATATAGTGAGGTACTCCCTGCATTTCCTCCTCAGTTATCTTAGCAGTTCCTATATCCATATACTTGTACACCTGCATTGAATCAGCTGAAATTATTTCTCCATTTAATCTTTTTGCAATCTCTATAGAAGTTGCTGTTTTTCCTGATGCTGTAGGTCCAGCAATTATAACTAGATTTTTTTTCATTTTATCACCTTACTGAATTCTTTTAAACTTCTTTTCAAGCTCTTGATGGCTCATTTTAATTATCGTTGGTCTTCCATGTGGACATGTAAATGGGCTTTTACATTCCCTTAAAGAATCTATTAATTTCTCTATCTCCTGGCTAGTTAAGGTATCCCCTGCCTTAACAGAAGACTTACAGGCCATAGAGTAAATTATCTTATCTATACAAGATGTTACCTTCTTTTCCTTTGAGCCTAATACATCTTCTAAAATTTCATTAAACATATCTAAAGGATCAGGATTTCCATATAGTATTGGAACCTCTCTTATGGCTATAGAAGTACTACCAAAATCCTCTATAATAAAACCTATCTTTTTAAAATTATCTAAATTAGATAAAAGCATTTGCTTCTCACTAATAGTTAATTCCTGAACTATTGGAGCAAGAAGTGGCTGAGATTTTATAGAAAAATCATTAAATTCCTTCATATACTTTTCATAATAAATTCTCTCATGTGCCGCATGTTGATCTATAATATACATTTCACTTAAAGCCTCTGCAATAATAAACGTAGAGTTTATCTGTCCTAGTATTCTAAGTGTAGGTATCTTGTCTTCTTTTTCCTTAACTTCTTCTTTATTTTCAAAGGAAATAGTGTTATTTCTTATATTATCTAGCTTTATTTCTGTTTGAGGTTTATTTACTATTTCCTTAATTTGCTTAGGATTTTCAAGAACAACTGAGTCTTGTTCTTTTACTTCCTCATTCTTATAAAGTGGGGTGTTCTCACCTTCAGAACATTTGTTCTTAATATCATTTTTATCCACTTTTTCTTCTAAGGAAGGATTACTGTAAGTTATATCCTCTGCTTCTTCCTTTACTGTCTTAGCTATGTTCTCTACTGCATTATAGTTTACTTCTCCTTGAACATAACTTACATTTTCCTTAAAGATTTCTTCATCAAATGCATTTTTTATATCGAAATCCTCTTCAATATATCTTTTTATAATCCTATATATTTTACTATATATTAAATGATCATCTTGAAACTTTATTTCAGCCTTAGTTGGATGAACATTTACATCTGTGAACCTTGGATTTATTTCTATATTTATAACGAAGAAAGGGAACTTGTTTATTGGAAGCATTGATTTATAGGCTTTTTCAACTGCAGAGGATATTAACGGACTTTTTATGATCCTTCCATTTACAAACACTATCTCAAGTGATCTATTTCCTTTTACAAGTGAAGTATTCCCTATATATCCTGTGAGCTTAAAATCTTCATCCTCTTCTTCTATGGGAATTATATTGTTATAGGCGTTTTTGCCAAATATAGTCCTTATAATCCCTTTTAAATCTCCCTTTCCAGGTGTTAAGAATATAAGCTTTTCATCAATTTTATATCTAAAGGATACATTTACATTAGAAAGTGCTATTTTCTCTACAAGCTCTGTTATTGAAGAAAGTTCCCTCGATGTAGATTTTAAAAACTTTAGTCTTGCAGGTGTATTAAAAAACACATCTTTAATAGTTATTATAGTCCCCTTTGGACACCCTGCATCCTCTTTATATATAAGTTTTCCACCTTTTACTAGAACTTTTTGTCCAATCTCTTCACTTTCTACTCTAGTTAGCATTTCAACCTTACTTATAGCTGATATACTAGATAAGGCCTCACCACGAAATCCTAAACTTCTTATACATTCTATATCATTTATACTCTTGATTTTACTTGTTGCATGGCGCATAAATGCTGATTCAACATCATCGGCTAATATTCCACTTCCATTATCAGATATTCTAATATATCTTAAAGGGTCTTTTTTAACCTCTATTGTTATTTCACTTGCACCTGAATCTATAGAGTTTTCAACTAATTCTTTAACTATAGATAAAGGTCTTTCTACCACTTCTCCAGCTGCTATTTTATTTATAGTTTTTTCATCTAGTAGGTTTATTATCTTCATTTATATCACCTATTTACTTTTAAGTTTTTCCTTTAACTTATAGATATAATTGATAGCGTCTAAAGGTGTCATGTTTATAATATCTATATTTTCTATCTCCTTAAGCACATCTCTCTCTTTTTTAGAGATTATATCCTTGGAATTTTCCTTATCTATTGACCTAGCCTCATATCCCTTGTCTTCACTATTTGCATCAAAGAGCGATAGTTGTCCCTTATTACTTTTTAAAGGCTCTATCTTTTTGCTACTTTGTGTATTTTTATTATTAATATCATTTTCCTCAAGTCTTTGAAGTATAGTCTTAGATAAATCTATAACCTTATCTGGAAGTCCTGCAAGCTTTGCTACCTGAATACCATAACTTTTATCCGCTCCACCTGGAACTATTTTTCTAAGGAATATTATATCCTCTCCGTGCTCCTTAACAGATATACAATAGTTTTTTACACCTTGTATCTTTTCCTCTAGTTCAGTTAACTCATGATAGTGGGTTGCAAATAGTGTTTTGCATCCTATAGAATTTGCTATATAGTCAACTACTGCCCATGCAATACTTAAGCCATCATAGGTACTAGTCCCACGACCTACTTCATCTAAAATAACAAGGCTATTTCTAGTAGCATTAGTTAATATATTTGAAACCTCCGCCATTTCAACCATAAATGTACTTTGCCCTAGAGACAAATCATCTGAGGCTCCTATTCTTGTAAATATTCTATCTACTATACCTATAACTGCACTAGAGGCTGGTACAAAGCATCCTATTTGTGCCATAAGTGTGATTAGGGCAACTTGTCTCATATAAGTAGACTTTCCCGCCATATTAGGTCCTGTAATAATAGATATAGTGTCTGATGCATTGTTAAGGTAAGTACAATTAGGCACAAATACTCCATCAATTACTCTTTCAACAACTGGATGTCTTCCTTCCTTAATGTCTATAACATCATCTTTACTTATAATAGGCTTTACATATCCATTTTCAAATGATGCTTCAGAAAATGATAGAAGTACATCAATAGTTGCAATTATCTTAGCTGTTTTTAGTATTCTTTCTATTTCAAGGGCTACTTTTTCTCTAATTTCTTGATAAAGATTATACTCTATAACCTTAATCTTCTCCTCTGCCCCTAATACCTTTTCCTCTATTGTTTTAAGCTCTTCAGTTATATATCTTTCACAATTAGCTAGTGTTTGTTTTCTAATATACCTGTTTTCTGGAACACTAGATAGGTTAGACTTTGTAACTTCAATATAGTACCCAAAAACCTTATTATAGCTAACCTTTAGGGACTTTATTCCTGTTTCTTCCCTTTCTCGGCTCTCAATATCCATTATCCATTGCTTACCTTTTTGCATAGCTTCTCTTAATTCATCTACTTCAATTGAATATCCATCTTTGATTATATTTCCTTCTTTAATTTGAAGAGATGGAGAATCCATAATTGAAGAGGATATAAGTGAGTGTATGTCCCCAAGTGTATCAAACTCTTCATGCATTTTTGTAAGTGCTAAGGACCTACACATTGATAAAGATTCCTTTATATCTGGAAGTAGTGATAGAGAATTCTTAAGAGACACCATATCCTTTGGAAGAACAGCCCCTGAAGATATCTTGCTTGTTATTCTTTCAATATCATAAACCCCAGATAGAAACTCCTTAAAATCTCCCGCAGCATTAAGGTTATCTATAAATTCCTCTACAACTTCAAGTCTTAAATTTATTTCATCTATTTTAACTAATGGCTCTTCAATCCACTTTCTAAGAAGTCTTCCTCCCATTGGAGTCTTTGTCTTATCTAAAGCTCCAATTAAAGATCCTTTTTTACTTTTTCCTCTAATGGTTTCTGTAAGTTCAAGGTTTTTTCTAGATGTGGAATCAAGCATCATGTAATTTTCTAAATCATATCTTTCAACTTTTAAAACATGGGAAAGACTTCCCTTTTGTGTTTCTTTAATATATGAATAAAGAATACCTGAGGATATCTTCTCCTCTTCCTTAATATTTGATATATCAAAGTCTACAAGTGAATCCTCTGTGTATGAATATTCATCTACCTTATTTATAAGTAGATTAAACTTACTTTTTATTAGCTTCTCTAGGTTTATCTTAAGTGAAAATTTAGTTTCTACTAATATTATCTCAGCCGGAGAGAACTTTGACATCTCATCTATTGCCTTAAAGTAACTATTAAAGCTGCTAGTTGTTAAAAATTCTCCTGTTGATATATCACAAAATGAAAGTGAAAATCTATCTTCTAAAACATAAACAGATGCTATAAAGTTATTTCTAGTATCCTCTAGAAGGTTGCTATCTATAAGCGTCCCTGGAGTTACTATTTTAATAACATCTCTTTTTACTATCCCCTTAGCCTTAGATGGGTCTTCTACTTGCTCGCATATAGCCACTTTATATCCCTTTTCAACAAGTCTTGCTACATAGCCTTCAGAAGAGTGAAAAGGAATCCCGCACATAGGTGCTCTTTTCTCCATTCCACAATCTCTTCCTGTTAAAACAAGTTCTAGTTCCCTTGAAGCTGTTTCTGCATCCTCAAAAAACATTTCATAAAAGTCACCTAATCTAAAGAAAAGTATACAATCCTTATGCTTTTCCTTTATTTCAAAATACTGCTGCATCATAGGGGTTAGTGCCACATTTATCCCTCCTTAAGTAAAAGTCAAAGTGCCTTTGAATAAATTTTGTCAAAGGCACTAAATGCTTTTTTATCTAACTACTTCTACAAATTCCCCTGTTAAACTCCATGTTTGAGGTTGTATGATTTTAACTAGTACTAGTTTTCCTATAACTGAATCATCTGCTCCATCAAAGTTTACAAGCTTTCCACCTCTAGTTCTACCCATAAGCTTTGTTGAATCATTTTTACTAGTACCCTCTACTAAGACTTCTACAATCTTATCCTTATAAGAATTATTAATCTTAATTGAATTATCGTTCATAGCAGCAACTAATCTATTAAATCTTTCATGTTTTACCTTATCATCAACTTGGTCTTCATATTTAGCCGCTGGAGTACCTTCTCTAATTGAATAAATGAAAGTAAATGCTGAATCATAAACTACCTTATTTACAAGGTCTAATGTATCTGCAAAGTCCTCTTCAGTTTCCCCTGGGAAACCTACTATTATATCCGTAGTAAGTGTTACACCTGGAATTGCTGACTTTATTCTATCTACAAGTGCTAAATAGTCTTCCTTTGAATACTTACGGTTCATCTTCTTTAGAAGTCTTGTACTTCCTGATTGAACTGGTAAGTGAACTTGTTCACATACCTTATCACAATCCTTCATAGCCTCTATAACATCATCAGTTAAATCCTTTGGATGAGAAGACATGTATCTAATTCTTTCTAAACCTTCTATTTCATTTACTATTCTTAGAAGCTTTGCAAAGTTCATATCCTCAAGGTCTTTACCATATGAATTAACATTTTGACCAAGAAGTGTAATTTCCTTATATCCTTCAGCAACTAGAGATTTAATTTCTCCAACTATAGCGTCAACTGTTCTACTTCTTTCTCTTCCTCTAGTGTATGGAACTATACAATAGCTACAGAAATTATTGCATCCATGCATTATAGTTACAAATGCTTTTAACTCACTTTCTCTTTTTATTGGAATATCTTCAACTACTTCTGAAGCCTCATCCCATATTTCAACTATGCTTTCACCTTGAAGAGCATGTACTAAAAGCTCTGGGAATCTATGAAGGTTATGAGTTCCGAATATAATATCAACAAATGGATACTTTTTCTTAATTTCTTGAGGCATACCCTTTTGTTGCATCATGCATCCTGAAATAGCAATAATAAGATCTGGTCTTTGCTTCTTTAAAGCCTTTAATTGTCCTAGGTTTCCATAAACCTTAAGTTCTGCATTTTCTCTAACGCAACAAGTATTAAATATAATAACATCTGCTTCATCACGAACTTCAGTCTTAGAATAACCCATACCCTCTAGCATTCCTGCCATTTTCTCTGAATCTTCTTCATTCATTTGACAACCGTATGTGTGAAGGTAGAACGTCTTGTCTGCTCCTGATTTCTTATCTAAATTGTCATATATTTCATTAAAACTTTTTCTACTTTGTATCTTAATCAATGTAAATCCACCTTTCTAATTCTTGAGTAAAAAATAATTAAGTCCAATGCTTCTTAGTATATTATACTAGTAAAATCACTCCATACAATAATAACAAATATTATATAATAATTGCAAACATTGAATAATGTGAAGCATTGAATTTTAAGGTTTAAGAAGACACTAATATATAACTCAAAAAACATTGAATTTATAATGATTTATATATAGAAAATAACTAAGTAATGTTTTATACTCTTGATTTTATCTACTTTTAAGTGGTGATTTTTTGTCTATTTTTATCTTTTAATTATCAGTTATGATAATATTCGTTATGATATAGTCCATAACAAGAATATAGATGGCGTCCTAGTTTTTATCACTTTTCTATTTTTAATAATGTATCTTTATTGTATTTGCAGAAGGGATTGATATAAATAAAAAAAGAGGCAACAGAAATTAATCTGTTACCTAAACTTTTTTAAAAGAATTGCATAAGATACTAGGGGAATATCTTGCTACTAAATATATCCTATTATATAATATTTATTATCCTTTTACAAACTTTATTCTAATATTCTAGAAGTTTTGTCCATGTATCCCCATCTATTAGTATATTACTTTCTTCTATACCCAATGCTTTTTTAAACTTATTAATAGCGTTCTTATTCGCTGGGCCTATTACCCCTGTATCAGAGTTTTTACTTAGGAATCCCTTATATATTAATATGCGTTGCATTACTGTAACACAGCCTCGTTTTTCGATTCCAGTAAGCTGTGGAAGTCTGCTTACTAATTCTTCAGTAGCAAAACCATCTTCTTTTAATTTGCATATCCTTTGTAGTATTCTTATCTCTTCCTCCATAACACTAGCAATTGGACTGCTACTGTTAGCTTTTATAGTATTAGCTTGTATCTTTTGTCCAGTTATTCCTTCCACTATCGCCTTTGCTAATCCATCATGACCACACTTTTTATATAGCTCCACATCATTTGCATTATCTAGGAAGAAAGGTTCTATTATTATCGCTGCCATTTTTGTACGATTTAATTCATATAAACCTCTATCATCAGCCTTAGCTCCATTTCCATTTCTTAGCTTGAATCCTAAGTTAGATATACATTTAGATACATTAGAAGCTACTACTTTACCTTTGGAACTATTAGGATGATGTAATGCCTCGCACCCATATCCTTTCCCATTACTTGAATTAACATGACAGCTTATAAAAAGGTCAGCGCTCCATGAGTTAGCTCTTGATACTCCATACGCTAAATCCTCTGATTTCGTATCAGTAGTTTTTGGAGTAACATCTAGCACTTCATGATCTAATTGTCTTAAATATTTAATTACTAACTGGTAGTATTCTCTATCTACTTCAACTTCATCTATTTTAACTTTATTTATTACTGCTTCAGCGCCTCGTACTTTTTCGTTATGCCCACCTCTAACTGCTATTTTCATAATTTATCACGACCTTTCAAAAACAGGCTCACAGTTTGACCTGTAAGCCTGTTAATTTATTTTTGAGACCAATTATATTGAAATAAACTAAAAGCTCTTAGAATTGATTACACACCTTATTTATTGATTTCATCTTTCCTGATTGAAAACGGGTTATATATTCCTTCATCTGTTGGATTATTAAGGACTCCAAGAGCTATACCTATAGAACAAATAGCTTTTACTATTACCATCACCTGCTCATTGTCTACTTTAATTCCTAATGTGGTTAGAATTAAAACTGCTGCTGAAACAATAGTTACGATTGTCCCAGGATTCTTTACTCTTTTCAAAAACTCTTTCATACTTATTCCCCTCTTTCTATTCCATCAAGCCTTTTATGTGCTGACTTAGTAGACTCCTCAACCTTTATCATTCTATTATTCAATTCATCAATTCTTTTATCTTGTGCTTTTATATCTAGCCTTATATCGTCTACCCCCTTACTTATGTAATCAAGCTTAATATCTATGATACTTTGCCTTGAAGCCGTATTTGCAGTATCTTTCTTTAGATCATTATCATAGTTACGCCTATAACCTAGATACCCTATTACTGCACCTAAAATAGTGCACCCAAACCCTATAGCTGTTATATATTCCATGTACACCTCCATATAAAAAAGGAACCCTAATACTAGAGTTCCTTATCTTAATGTTTTAATATTACTTTTCACTTTAGTTTTTACATACATTTATCACATGGATCGTATTTCCCTGACTCTTCTATTGTTCCAGAGTTTATTATTTTACTTCTACTTAATGTAGGACAAGAAGTAGTTGAGTGATATGATTTTCCTTTTGGTGTCCAATAAACAGTTTCACCATTACTAACTTTTGGCGCTTCTTCTATTTTAGGAGTTGGAGCTGGTGAAACTTTTTTAGTAGGAATCGTTGATGGTACTGTATTTTTAGGTTTTGCTGCCGAGCTTTCTTTTTTAATTCCAGCTACATAACTTCCTTCTTTACAATCTACTGTTAGTCCATTTCCTGTAGACTTAAAAACAATATCTCCACATTCATCACTTCTGTGAACCTTTATATTGCTGTTCTTTAAAGTGCTCATTGTTTCAATATGAGGATGTGAATACTTATTATCTTTTCCTGTTAAAATTACTGCATACTCTGGTTTTATATTATTAATAAATGAACTGCTTGAACTACTATTTGAACCATGATGACCTATTTTAACTAAATCAACATCCCCTACATTTAAAGTATTTTCTATTTTAGTTTCTGCATCTCCCATTAATAACATTTTATCTTTCCCATTTGTATAAAGAAGGACTAATGAGTTATTATTTGGTTCACTTTCATTTGCTACACTTAATACTTTGAATGTAGATGAACCTAACTTAAACTCAGAATTTAATAAAGGAACACTAGGGTTCAACCCCTTATTTGTCATCGCGTGTATAAAATCTGTATATGTATCTGTGTCAGATGTACCATTGCTAACAAATATATTTTTTACAGTTATACTCTTAACAACAGCATCAAGTCCTCCAATATGATCTGCATGAGGGTGTGTGGCAAATATATATTCTAATTCTTTTACTCCCTGTTTATTCAAATATGACACTACTCTGCCTTCATCATCATTATCCCCACCATCTATAAGTGCTGATTTATCACCTTGTTTTATAAGTATAGCATCAGAATTTCCTGTGTTGATAAAATGTATTTCTGCATCTGTTACAGTTTGTGTTGTTGCAACTTCTTTTACAGTATTTTGTTTTTTATTTTCCTCTGCTGCAACTTTTGAATTATCAACTGCCTCTTTTTTATTTTGCTGTACTGCTATTTCACCAACTGAAGTTTTATTAGCGCTTTGAGGTGTTAGATAACCTAACATCACTATCACAACTATAAAAACTATTAGTGTACTAGCAAATCTTTTACCATTTGGATAATTAGAATTGCTTTTCTTTACCATGCTAATAAAATTGAAAATTAATGATGGTATAATTAACAGCACTAAGAGTGTCATTATATCACTTAAGCTCTTATTTGAGCCTATCATGAAAAATAAAGTAATTAAAATATAATATATAATGGCTTTTTTCTTGTTTTTAGGATTGTCACTACGAAATCCTGCAATATAATCTTTCATATGTTAATTCTCCTTTCTTATTATGTAGAAATACTTGTATCATAGGAGAATTTAACATAAATATGTCAAAAAAACAATATTAGAACTATTATTCCACTTTAACAATTTACTTACTAAACATATCTTACTACTAATCTACAATAGCTTTTCTAAAAATAGATATAAAAAATACACCCTTATTAGGGTGCCTTTCTTATACAATTTCAGGTTGATAAGACCTATTTTTTAGGTGGTCTATAACCAGCTTTTACAGCTTCTTCTTCAGTATTAAAATATACGTTATTACTTTCTTTTATTATTGCTTTATTGTAATATGTAGAACCAGGTACATGATATATCATGCTATCCTTATTTCCTACTATTTTACCATTAGAATTTCCATTACTGTCATTTTCCTTATCAGAAAGACTTCCATTCGGCATATCAGCTTTCTTTCCGCTGTCAGTACTAGTATCTGATTCAGTCTTAACATTAGATACAATAGGAATAGCATCACTTGAATATATTAATTCAATATAAGCACTATAACACAGTAGTCCCCAGAAAAATATATATGTAATCAGAAACATGCTAGCAATACCCTTTTTACTCTTCACAGCAGCTATTGTAAATAGCACTAAAGCTATAACTGCAACTACAAAACAAACTATTTTAATGATAAACATATAAATACCTCCTAAGAGGTATATCGATTAAATATTATTTTTTAAGAGTATATAAGTCTTATATTACAAAAATTGTTATTTTATATACTCTAATAAAAGTTATATTTCTCATTATTTATGTCACATAATTTTTCTTTTGTTAGTATAGTTTTATTGTTCATTATTAAATAAAAGAAGAACAACCTATCACTCCTGATAAGTTGTTCTAAAATCAACTTCCTTTATTATCACAAAAGTTAAACTATTACTTTTTTAACAAAATATGTATTCAAAGAAATAATATTGTTAAATTGTTGTTTTTTCGTAAATAGTAATCATATAAGTTAATCTATTATCGAATTTATAAATTGAATACATTGCTGTAAAACCGTTAACATCATAAGCATCAAATCTTACCAGTCCATCTTTTGAGCTTCTTATTTTGCTTTCATTGTCATTACAGTATTTTATTAATGACTTTGAAGCATTACTATACGCTCCTACAAAATCTCTATCTCCATAGAATATCTTGCTTATAGTCGAAGTTAAGTTTGAAAACTCATCTAAATCCTTTTCTTTTCTATCTGTTAAAGTATCTCTTATATACTTTCCTTTCGTGCTTTCCCACCCTAAAGTGATGTAATCAACTGGTATATTTTTATTAGGTTTTAATAAAATGTAGTTACTTGCCACTTCTATTATGTCTACATCTACTTTTGATATCGCATCTTTAAAATATGCAACTTCTATACTAGGTAATGTTTTATAAAAACTCTCTAAATTACCAATAACTTTATTTTCTTTCCTAGAAACAATAATTGCTTTTATATCCTTTTCTAACTTATCACTTCTATCACAAGTACCAAGTTTTTCTGCTTCTGCAAGGGCATTTTTTGCCTTATCTAAATCATTAGACGACTTAGCTTCTTCATACAATTTAACTACCCTATCATATTCAATTTGAAATTTATCTTCTATATCTTTAACTATCTTAGAAACATTATCTAATCTACCAATTAATTCATCATACTGCTTTTTAAAAATAGACTTGTCTACTTTTTCTAGGTCTATCTTTGCAATTCGTAGATATTCATTCCATGTTTCAGCATTTTTAATAATAAGTGAATTTCCGTATCCACCTTTATCTTTTGGTGTTGTACTTTTTTCTACTTGGTTAACTCTGGCTAGCCCATTAACCAATGCTTCATCCTTATTAACTTCCACTGCTAAAGCATCCTTTTGGGCCTTTTCAGAATTTGGAATTTTTTTTATTAATTCTCTAGCTTCGCCTATATAGGTTTGCCACATGGCTTGGTTTTTGATTCCTAAGTAATTTGTTTTAAGCGATTTAGTCAAATGATTTATTTTAGCTTTGGCATCTTTTAAGACCTTAGATTCAGATGGATACGTAGTAGCATAAGCAATACTTATATCATTTACTAATAAAGATATTGATGTGGATACCACAAATGTAGCTACTATAACTCCTAATAACTTACTTTTAATTCTTTTCACCTATAAACTCCCCCAATCGTATATTTACCATCCAATTATATACTATATATTGTTAATAAATCAAATTACTGTATAATAGCAACCCTACTCGATTTTCAACAATTCTAAATCCACTGTCTTATTTTCCTAATATTTTGTATTTCAAACATAAAAATAACACCTAACTAATCTGTTGGTGTTTCTAATCTCTTTATTACTTCATTCTTATATTCAATTATCTTAATATCCTCAACTGTAAAAACTAATCCTGTAACTGGATTAATTTCTCCTGACTCTATTTTTCTAACTAGCATATCTACAAAAGTAGGTATTATCATTTTATATCACCCCTTGCATTAGTAATATTGTATTTTCGAGACTTGATACTTGTTCTTTAACTTCCGTATTCTCCTGTTTTAAAAGTTTTAATTCTTCTTCAATTGTTGGCGGTCTATCTACATATTCTATATATAATCTTTGTGTTCCTAATTCTATATATAGAACTGCATCTTTTCCTTCTATAAATTCTGCCTTTGGAATCTGATTAACATCATTAACATAAATACCTTGAATTTTTAAGTGTTCAGGTAGTAATTCAGGCTTATAATGAATGTTAGTTACTCTTCCTATAGTTTCTGTTACCTTTTCATAAAATAAAATTGCCATTTAGTAACCCTCCTCAATTATTTATTAACTGTATAATACTCAGGGAATGTTGTCATTTGAGCCATTTCTAGAGTAAATGGTTCATTTTTTGTAATATCCAAATGTTCTGATACCAAAGTACCCACTCTATCAAAAAGATATATTTTCCCATCTATAGAATTTTTAATATATAAATTATTTTCTGTATCTATAATAAATGTATTGTCTGTTTCTAAAGTACTACTTCCACCTTTAGGTGTTTGATAGCTATTGAATTTTAGATCTGTTGAAGTATATATTAGATTATAATTTTCATCTAATTTTGAAATGTATTGCGATATTGTTGTTGACCCATGTATATAAAAATGTCCATTCCCATCAATCAGTAAATGATTTGCATTGTTATTATTGCAATCATACACTAATGTTAATCCTGCATTTCCAGTATTAACACCATCCCATTTATATAATCTACCTGTTTGATATAGTACATACACATTTCCATTTCTATCAAACTTTACTGATATAGGATACCTTGTATTCCCAGATATAAGCATTGATGTGAATTGAGCCACTAAAGTTAATGTAGGAGTCCCGTTAGACCATGATATATTAAACATTTTAGCACTGTTTCCAGAATACACATAAACTGTAGCCAATCTTTCACTCTTATACAAGTCTATTCTTTCTGTCGGAACATCATTTACTAGCGCACTATATAAATCAACTCCTGTAACACCATCGACTATTCTAAAAGCTTTCGGTGTTGTACTACTAGTATAAAAACCATAAAAAAGATTCCCTTCTCTATCCGTCCTCATAGCTAATACAAAATGACTTGCTATACCTGAAGGAAACTTTTCCCACAGCATCTCCCCTGTAACCTCATCAACTTTTGATATTCCATAATTCGCAAGTGTTTTTGTGTAACTTGAATATAAAAATCCACTTGGATGTCTAACCAACTTTTGTGAAGAATACATCGCTAAAGGCTTCGTAGGGTCACTTACTCGTGTATGGTTCGTAGTTCCGAATTTAGTTTTATAAAACTGCCATCCACTTGTATCAATGTTTTTAGCCTCATATATATTTCTTTCTGCACTTTGAGGATTTACTCCACTAAGATATTTCCAGGTATTATCTATATATACTCTTACTTCGGGATAAACCCATACACCATTTTTTCTTAAAACTGCATATACAACTTGTTGAATAATACTTAATTTACCTCCTGTTACCTCCATGTTATATCTAACACCGGTTCCATTTGTATTTTGAACAGTTGTCAAAATAAGAGTATCATCTTTTACACTTGTTGGGATACTATTTCTAAATAAAGTTTGCTTTATAGGGGTATCTATTTTTACCCAAATATCATAGGGCTTTGGAGATGTAGGTGCTATCAATCCATAATATGTTTTAATTAATTTACTATTCCCTCCACCTACATTTACTTTGCCTATTGCCATCTATGCCACCTGCCTTTGAATTTTTAAGTCACAGCTTATATTTGCAGTTGGCACACTATCACTATATATTTCAACATATCCAAGAAAACTCTCATTAGCACTTTTGAAGTCAGAAGCTTTTTCTAAATCAGCAAGTTTAATATTAATATCAACTATAGTATCTGCTGTAATATCTACATCCTCTATCTTATATTTATATAACCCCATAGTATTATCCTGAATCCATCCCATAGTTAATATGGTTACATTCTTCTTAACTTTATTTAAAGACTTAATATCAGCCTTTTGCAACTCAATTTTCTCATCTAGAACTTTTCCTTGTGCTGCTGTTAGTGCCTCGGTTGTATTATCGGAAGCAAGAGAATTATTTAACTTAACATGGCCATATTGAGTAGTTGAAGCACTTACATTTGAATGATCTGTAATCTTCTTATCAATTTCAAGTACATCTTTTTTAGTTGCTAGCACTACTGATGGGTCAATCTTTAACGTAACACTTGATGCATTGCTTACCTCCATAATGAACCTTACATATAAGTCCTTAGCACTTCCATCGCTGACCATAGGCTTATATGTTTCAGGATATTTGCCTATACCTATTAGATCATCGGCATCATCAATAATCGCTACCTCTCTAACCATGAATCCGCCTACTGAAGAAGGAATTATTGCTTCAACTACTATCCAGTTAGGATTAGCTTCATCAACTTTTATTGATGATACTGCTCCCCTCCATACTTCTTTTTTAAGAGCTGTTTGCTCCTGTGTAGGGTTATAATAAACTCCGCCTCCATCTCCTATAGCCATGGTTGTTAGGTTAACTTTCACTCCTAGTGCTGTAGAATTTGCTATCTTTCCTTTCCCTATATTAGTTAATATAGTATAAAAACTTTCTGCCATAATTTTTCTCCTTTCTAAATCTTAGGGTATACTGTAGACGTTTCTACTAGGGAGTTTACTCCAGTAGATATATTAAGCTTTGCAAATACATCAATGCTACTAATGCTCCAAGGATAAACCGTAACTTCTTCACTAAATACTGAAGCAAAGGCAATAAAAAAAGTCCCTATTGATGCTAAAAATATTTCTATTTTTTCTAACCAGGAACGTTTATTTTTATATGCATTTATTAAGTTATCTAGTAGTTTTAGTTGATACTCTGAAGCACCTTGATTTGTTATTTCAACTTCCATTTTAAAGTAATATGGACTTCCACCATATTCAAACCACTCTTTAAGTTTACTTCTACCAAAAACAGTAGTTGCCATTCTTTCTACTATATCTGGTGTTCCTTTTTTTCTATGATATAAAAGTGATTCCTTTATAAGCTTTCTTTTTATATCTATATTTAAATCTGAAGTATAAAAATCAACATGCATTTGCCATGCTAATTCATCTAATGCAACTTCATCTAAATCATCTATTCTAGAATAAATCAAACATGCTTTAGTTTCATTTGCAAGCTTTCTAAACTGAGGACTTAAAGCTTTACACATTGCTATGGTGGTAGGGTCATTTTTCATATAGCTAGTTTGTAATTCAAGTAAATCTACATTTTCTAAATTCATTTACTCTAGCCCTCCATATACTACACTAACTAAACCGACCTTAGCTACTTCAGTTTCTCCAACTATAGTTGCAATAGGTAAAGTTATTTGCACCCTTCTTACTGCTGTATGTTTAATATTATTACTATCATAATATACAGCTGCATCTTGAATTTTGTATCTTAACTCATCTACGCTAATATCTCTTCCTAAGCACTCTTGTTGCCAGCTTATATAGTTTTTAATAGCCCCATTTTCTCCTTCAATAGCTTGTCTATATAGTCCCTCTTGTGTAGCATATTCTCTATCTAAATAATAAGTAAGAGTAATATCATATGTTTTTATACTTGGAGGTCCTACTTCGACCTTATCAGTAAGAGGCCTAACACTTCTATCACTACATATTGATAAAACCTTATCTAACATACCTTGTTGAGGTATTGCTCCATCCTTACATAAAACAGTTAACCTTACAACTCCTGGAGAAGGTGAAGTAACCGCAACGTCAGATATACTTAGATCTGCTGACTTTGCATAGTACTTATAAGCGCCCTCTGGCCCTGTAGTGCTAAAGCTTTCAGGTGCAAGTCTTATTCTTTCCCTATACCTATCATCATCTTCAATATCTGCTCCTCCAAAGGATATTCCAGTATTTATTCCACTTTCAACATATGGTATAGGATCCACTAATATTTTTATTTGACCTATTTCAAAATCATTATATTTTTCTCCTGAATCTGTAGCTATAATTACAGTTTCTATATCTTTTGTTCCAGCTTTAACAATTGCATCAGCTATTGTTTCAAAATATAACTCTCCATCTGGAGATACCCTAGAGCCTTTTGGAATTAATACATCAAATGTTTGCAGTTCAGATAAACTATACTTAAAAGGTGCTTTTGCTCTCTGTGCTGGTAGTCTTTCAGTTCTTGAAGGCTCCCCAAGTGCTTCTAGATATTGCCCTCTTGCATATCTTAGAAGATTTTGCTTAGCACTATCATTAATATCATTTTTTAATCCTACGATAACTTGCACTTCTTGTTGTAAAAAAATCCTTCGCTCATCACTAGGATATAATGTTTCACCTAATGCTTCCTCAAATGAATTAATTAAATCAGATTGAATTTTACTCGAATCTACTTCAACAAATTGTATATCACTCAACAATAAGTACCACCTTTCTTACTAACTTATCACCTTCCCATAATACTTCAACTTCTATAATTGTTGCCCTTGGCTCATATTGTTCTATCAAATCATAGGTTTCAGATATAATCCCTCCTATGACTTTATCATTAGGCAAATCCACATTATCTGGGTTTGTCCCTAATACTCTGTCATAGGCAACTTCATATTTAAATGTATTAAGTAGATTTACTATATTTTGAAGTATCCTCTCTGTTCCTTTAGCACCCCAATTTATCTCTTGGTCAGTTCTTATACTATATATAGCCATTTAACTAATCACTTCCCGAATATTTCTTTTTCAAGTGCTTCTACCTTTTTATTGCTTGCTGCCGAACTGCTCCTCTTACTAGAACTGCCACTTTTCTTATTTGAAGACTTCTTTTTGTCACTTGTTTTCTTTCCCTTATCCTTTGACTTCTTAGAGTTACTATTTTTTCGCTTGTTTTTACTTTTATCATCTTTAGATGTTTTAGGCTTCTCCTCTTTCTTGCCAAGCCTTACAAACTCTTTAAACTTCAAGTCAATTTTAGCACTTAAAACTCTCCCTTGATTATCTATAAGTACATCACTTTCTCCAACGGATACTAATAAATATTTATTAGCTCCAACTCTTGAGCCTCCTAAAATAAAGTTTTCTGGTGTCTTTGAATCCTTTATAGCCATCCACTCATTTATCTCTTTTCTTACATCTATCCCCTTCATTTTCTTAAGTTCAATAGTTATACCTAAATCATCAAGTGCAGAACCTTTTATATATGAGGAAGGCTTGCTTCCTGCTACTTCTTGCTCTTCAACACTTAATGCTGATGTTCTAGTATAACCATTAAAGGTATATACTCTATTTAAACTAACACTAAAAACCTTCTTACCAAATGATGCAATAGGCATTTTATCCCCTCACCTTTGCTATAATTACCGCATCTGAAAGATTATTCCCCCAGAAAGCAACTACAACAGTATCATTAACTTTCAAGCTAAATAAATTCTCAGCTATAGGTAATTCCGATGATACCCCACTCCCTAAATCTGGGAAGGTTACTCTTGCTTTCATTTTTATATTATCAATCGTTGAAATAGTACCTCTCCTTATCATAAAAGCTCCTCCATTATCTTTCTTGATGAAACACTACTTATATTATTTATCAAATTATGCCTTATACTCTCAATAAAGTATCTACCACTAAATGACCCTAAATCTTTTACATCAACTATATTTGTTGCTGCTAAACTTGTATTTAAATCTATACTAAAATTTCCTGTATACTCAAATTTATTTGTACTTCTTAATAAATTCTTAGTGTACCTTTCTGCTTCAGCTAAGTTTGTTGCTCTTATATTTGTCTTCATAACTGTCCCATTAGGTGCATTATTAGGACTATATACATAATTAATAAGTTTATTATCACTTGTTAAGTAACTTAAACTGCAGCTTGAATACAAACCGAAAGATGATGATTTAAATTCATAATTGCTATATAGCATATCCTCATAAATATCAATAACTGGCTTATATCTTTCAAATACCCTTTCATCATATATAATGGCCTTATCATCTGTAACTTTAAGGCCATAACCCTCAAGTATACATCTTTGATTTAAAAACTCTATATTATTTATATCTACTTGATCTATCCTCTTATATAAATAATCCTTAATATCATAGGTCTCTAGTTTAAGTCCTACTTCCTTTGCCATATCTTCCGCAAGCTTTATAAACCTTATTTCCTCCCACATATTAACCTTAGGTGTTTTAGCATGTAGGGGTAATGATTTAGCTTTCATTTTAAACTTGCCATTATATAGTGAAAAGTCATCTACATACATATTCCCAGATGAGAATGCATCTTTTGAAAGTATAATCTTGTCCCCTTTTTTAGGGTTCCATCTACTCCAATTTCTTTCTCTATCTGAGAAAATTATTTCTAAATCATCTGATTTACCACCTGCATTATCACATATAACAGCGTGCATTATATCCACACCTTTAGTTATATCCACACCTTCATATATTAGCTTCATATCTTACCCTCTTTTCCAAGGTGGAAGAGAAGATTCATCTACTTTTTCAAGTGCAGGAATCTTTAAAATAACACCCTCTGAAAATATCAATATACTTATATACTCTGGATTCATAGCCATTATTTCTGATACATAGTTTTCATCGTCAAAGAAGTCTAGGCTTATTGAATCCCATGTATCCCCTTCTAGAGTTTCATACTCGTAATATGTATTATCCTCCATAAGATAACCTCGTTTCATTATTAAAGTACTCTTCGGCCCATCTCTTAAACTCTTCAAAGCTACTTGATAAAGACTTTTCAACTTCAGCTCCACCGCCCATTATTTGAGGGCTATAATGTATAACTACAGGGCCACCTCCCTGCCCATTATCTACTCCTAGCATTTTAGCTGTTGTATTTAGAAGACTTATAGCCCTTGGATTCTTTGGCTTAAGTGGTATAACTGCTTCAGGTCCTGCTTCACCAGCAATTGAAACCCCTTGTGTTATACCTCCCTTTGCAAGCATTGGTATTTTAGGAATTGAAAATCCTAGCTTCTTTCCTCCTGCACCTGGTACCCAATCTGGCACATCAACTGAAATGCTATTAATGCCACTAATTGCACTATTAATAAGTCCTATAACAGCATTTATAGGCGCCTTTGCAATTGCAGCTAATGATCCAAATATACTTCCAAATATATTAACTACATTTTGCCATGCACTTCCCCATTGTCCCGTAAATACATTTACAACGAATGCAATTATGTTACTTATAACACTTAATACCCCAGTAAAAACTGTAATCAAAGATTGAATTATAGGTAATATCATTTGTATTGCAGTAAATAAAACTGCTGAAATTACTGTTGCCGTAATTTGAATAAGTGGAGCTAAAAAAGTTAATATATTAGCTATCATTGTAAATAGTGTTACAAAAATAGGTAGTAGTTGTTGAACTAATTGCGCTATTATTGGAATCAAAGGTGTAATAACTGCTACTAGGGCCTGAATTATAGGTACTAATATGGGCAATATTGCACTTATTAGTTGCATTAAAATAGGCATTATCTGCTGAAGTGCTTGCATAATTACAGGCATTAGTTGATTAACGGCATCTAATATCATAGTTATTACTGGAACTAGCATTGGTAATAGCTTTTGTACAAAGTTACCTATTATTGGTGCCAACTGCTGAACAACATTTAATATAATTGGTAAAAATGAAGCCTTTGACATGGTATCAAAAACTTGACTTATTGTTGGAGCTAAACCTTGAAAGATATCTGTAAGCTGAGCTCCTATAGGTGCAAATGATGTAGCTAAAGAATTAAATGTCTTCTCTATACTTCCACCTATAGTGGTTAAAAAAGACATAATGGGTTCTGCCATAGGCTGTAGTATTCTTCCTATATTCTTAAAAACATCTCCTGCCTTACCCATTGAAGAACCTAAAACATCACCTATTTTACCAAATACACCTGTCTCTTGAAACTTGGTTAATAGTTCTGCAGCTTTACCAAGCCCTGTTCTTAATCTATCTGCAAAGCTTCCAAATTTAATATTTCCTTCTATATCTATCCCAGCTATTTCTGTTAGCCCTGATTTTGCAACTCCAGTTATAGTTGACCATAGACCACTTATACTCCTAGACTGTATGTCCATTGCACCTTTGTATCTTTCTTGCATCAAACTAAATAAAGCTGCATTAAAGGCCCTTTGGTTTGTTATCTGTCCTTTATTATTAACAATTTCTACTCCTGCGAGCTTTTTTGCTCCTTGTTCAACTATCATTTGTTTAGTAATCCCAAACTCTTTAAGTCTCTCAAGCTCTCCTGTTTGAGCATCAGCTATAGCTTCAACTGCTTGATCTAATCCTTTACCCATAGCAGACGCCATATCCCCTACCATAGGTAATGTTTTTTGAGCCTCTACTCCATAGGATTGAAGTTTAACGGTAGCCTGGACTAGTTCATCAGTTTCGAAAGGCGTCTTATTAGCAAAATTAACTGCCCATTTATACATTTCACCTGCTTTTTGTTGGTCTTTCATCACAACATTAAGTGTATTTCTATATTGCTCAGCACTTGCAGCCTGCTTAATCATAGCTCCTCCACCGAGAACAATAGCACTGCCTGCTATTGCTGAACCTACACCTCTTAAACTACTTGCTAAGCCCATAATTCTTGTAGTTGTGCTACTTGCTATACTGCCTAATTTAGATAATCCTGAACTTGCACCTAGGCTCCTTCCAAGTCCATTTAACTTGGATGCTGTCCCCCCAGCAGTACTACCTAATTTAGCTAATCCTGAGTTTGCTTTAGTCATTACTTGAGATGCCTTTTGTGCATATTTAGATGCTGAATCAAACGCAGTCTTAAGGGAAGGATTTAGTTTTCCTCCAATTACTACATTAGTAGTAAAGTTTTTAGACATTACCTCCCTCCCTTCATACTTTTCTTTTGGGCCTCATTTCTACGATCAAATTCATCTGCAAGAGCTTCATAATACTCAATTAAATCAACTAATCGCATTTCAAGACATTCTTTTCTACTATTAGAAGTTTCTAAAGTTATCTGGGCTATTATTATTCTGATATATTCTCCTGTTGGGAAACTTCCGAATCTGTTAGCAAAAAATCCCTTACAGCCGATACACATTTTAAGTAATCCTTTGCCGGAAGGGATTTAATATCTAAATAATCAAGTCCTGAAGCTTCTGCAAATATATGCGCATGAAGAATAGGATCTAGCTCTTGAACTGTTGAAACATAGCCTTGCTTTTGCATAGCTTTCACTGCATTTTCAATGCTATCTCCCTTTAGATCATCAAAGTCATAATCTATTTCCTTTACTTCTTCTCCATTAATTGAAACTACTTTTGAAAGTTTTAATACTGACATTACATTACCTCCTTAATAATAAAAGCCAGCCCTAAAGAGCTGACTCAACATCTTGTAATAAATTTTTACCATTAACAGCATATATCCCATTGAACTTATCTATATTCAATACTTCTTTACCGTTAATTATTCTCTTGTATGCAAAAACCTCATACTCAAATGCACCTTCTTGAGCTGCACTTGATTCAATTTTTCCTTCGTCTATCTTCTTTATTGATCCATTTATGAAAGCCTTATGTGCTAATATTCCTGTTCTAATATTTTGTGTATCAAAAACATCTGTAACCCATCTAATTTCTATTTCATTTGCCTGTGCTAGGGCTCCCATGTCTTCATTTGATACTCTTGTGCTTATCTCCAGAGACATTGCTCCAATTTGATTAAATGAAGGTAGGTCTACTTCTCCCATTATTCCAGCACCTTTTATGGCATCCGTTAGAAACTCTATACTTGGAAGCTGTACTCCTGTTGTATCGTTTATCTTTGTTGCCTTGCCATTTTCTCTTACGTATATAGAATAGTTAATTGTTTTATTAGCTATCTTAGCCACTATTCACCACCTCCTACTAAAGCTCCAATGCCAGCTGATGTGTATTGAACCCTATTTGTTATTGCCTTTCCTGGTGGTGTAGTTGTTACCGCTGAATCAAATACAAATTCTCCTTGAATAACATCTCCTACTGGATTACTTGCTGGCATAAATTCAATTGAACCATATAATAGTTTCCCATCTGATATCAACGAATTAAGCTTTAACTGTTCTGTGTTAAGTATTCCATCAATATCATTTCTTGCTATAGGTGAGTCTATTAAATCAACATTTCTTGTTTTAAAGTCATTTAATAGATATATATTCATTCTTGCATTTACATCGAATACATCCTCAATCTTTATATCCTCACCATATTTAAAGTTTGCCATATGTGGTCCCCATAGAACCCATTTACCACCATTGTATATAGCTGTAGTTATTCCTACTTCATTTAGCTCATTTGCTTGTACAATATTAAATCTTATATCCTTGCCATTAACACTTAGTCCTGATATTCCAATCTGTTTATTTGAAGGTGATTCATATGGTATACCATTATTTCTATTGTCTGTTTGCTGCATATCAACGATTGCAATAATAGACATCCATATACTCCTTCCATCTACTTTACCCTTTGGCCAGCATAACTTTTCAAGCCTTGAATTGTAACCATTAGCTGTAGCCCACTTCTTTGCATCAACAATATTCTTTGCTACATCTGAATCAATATCTACAACTGGTATAGCATTCCACCTACCACCGTAGTTTTGACATGCATTAACAAGTGCTTTTTCAACCTCTGGCTTATGATTAAATCCTGGTGCTGAGATAATATTCGGAACTAAATTTAACTCTTCATAAACTACATCTAGTAACTTAATTCCTGTTCTCTCCTCTGTAGTTGCACTGTAGCTACCTATTACATCAGCTGTAGTAACCTTTGATATATCAGGTGAATTATATGATGCGCTTGCACTAGTTCCTAAACTTCCATTTAAACTAGTTATCAATACCTTACCATCCTTTGTATACTCTGCTGTATAATCTGTTCCTAACACCTTAGTAGCTATTTTTACAGTGCTTAGTATTACATCCTTTTCTATATATCCTTTTCCTTCTACTAAAGTTATAGTTTCAGTAGCTGTTGTAGACTTATGTATTTCAGCATCTAGCACATTTACCGCTATAATAGGTCCAATCGGCTTAATGCTATTTTGAAAGTGAGCATATACCACTGAGGATAAAGTATATGTATCAAAATCATCCGTCGATTGATATCCTAACTTTGTAGCTGCTTCATCTAAGTTCTTAATTAAAATAGGCCTGTTAATAGCGTCTTTACTATTAGCAAGCCTATGAACTGGAGCAGTACCAACATAAAAAGGTATTGTACCCTTTGTAGTGGTTATTACCTCTTTACTTGGTACGACTTCTCCGTATAAACCATGTTTATATGTCATTTAATGCACCACCTTATAAATGTTTATCTATTTCTGGATCATGTTGACCCATTGGAATAATACTTGCCCGAAATGTTATCCATCCATTCCAATAAGGATAAGCCTGTTCCTCATAAAGTCCCCATCTTATTGGTTTTTTTATAACTGTTATTCCGCCAACTAAAGTAGAATTTGAAAGTTCAACTCTTATTCTTGTTATAAGATTTAATATATCCTTATAACCCTTAGAATTTGGCTTTGTGATATCACCTTCCGTATGTCCTGGATCATATGTAGCTATGCCTAATCTTATATCAAGGCTAGCTTCATCTATATCATCTTCTCCTCCATCTTGCATAACTAATATTGAAGGTATATCATACCCATATTCTTGCAAGTGGTTTTTAGGTGGTATCCAACCAACAAAAACCGCTGGGTTTACAAGTTGATATTCTTCTTCATCTTCTTCAATAGGCTTTTCTAATCGTATCTTACTTGCAACATTTTCTATAAGAAAGGTTTTTATCCCCTCTAATATCTTATCATCTACCATTACTTACTCCCTTTAGCAGCTGCCTTATCAAGTCTCCACTTTATTTCATGCTCTATTCTCTCCTCTAACTTCTTAGCTGATGTATCTTGTATTCTCTTAATAGTTTCTGGATTACTTAGCATTTGCGGAACTGATAATGTTCTTAAAAGAACTACAGGAGTCCTCCTGCTACCTTCTCTTTTCCATATATGTGTTGCTCCATTCATAGTTTGAACGAAGGCTTTAGGGGAAGTATTTATTGCCTTATATCCACTCTTTTGAACCTTAACACTTACTACCTTTGCTTTTTTACTATATTTTTTAGGCTTATATGGAAACTTACTTAAGGCAATAGTTGGCCCTCTTGATTCCATATATGCATAGAGATTTGACTTACTAGCCTTATGTGCCTTTATTGTAGACTTAACATCCCCATTCTTTATGGCATACTTTTGTGTAACTTCTCTTGCTGAGTTAGTTATAGTATTACTTAGCGTTCTATTTAAAGCTGAAGCTGTTGCTCCTGGTATCTGCTTTGGAAAATTACTTAATTCTATTGAAATAGATTTAAGACCCTTTTCTTGAATAAATACACTTGAAGCCATAATTAATTACCGTTATACTTCAGAATAATTTCATAGAGTCCATTATCTTCCCTTATATCAAAAACAATATATTGTTTACGATTAAAGGATTGAATACTATCAGGCTTAGGCTTTTTCATATTATTTTCCTTATAATCTGATACCTTTGCATAATAAAGTATATCCCCTACATATATTCCTTCATATTCCTTCTTAGCTCTTTCTTGAAGTCTATCATTATCTATTACTACATTTAGGATTGTGCCATCTATATTACGTTCCTCTGCAAACTCTTCTAGGTTTAACATGACATCTAAATCATCTTGAAAAAAATCCTTAGCACTTTTAGTAATATACATAGCTACTCCTCCTAAATTTATTTCTTATATTCCTAGCTATTTGTTTTTTTTAGCATCTTCATTACTGGATTCATCCTCTAGATCATCATACTCATCTGATGCATCTACATCTGATGTTTCTTCAGTTTCCTCAGCTGCTCCAAGGTTTATAAGTCTTTCAGCATCTTTTTTGGTTACCTTACGCATTATATCCCCTGGCTTATAACTTTTCCCATTGTGATTTATATTGTCTAATACCTTTATATCCATTTAAACTCCTCCTATGCAACCCTTGCTATAAACCATGAATCTACTTCATGTGGAACTGCAAGTGGTTTTGCACTAACATTAAGTATTCTTCTTGCTGGTCTTTTTTCTACCCATGATGTAGGAACTCTAGTACCTTCTACTATAGTGATTGAGTCTGTCTTTTCATCTGCTACTTCAACTCCACCATACACTAATGAGTAATTAGCTTGAGTGCTAAATAGCCCAATAGTTCCCTCTGGCACAAGTGGTAAAGTAACGGGATTCTTAGGGTCTGTCCAATCATCTACATACCATGTATTGTATTGATAAATATCAAAACCTAGTTCGTTAATAGTACCTACATATGTTGCACCGTTTGGTAGTTGTCTTGGTGCTATAGTTGCATATTCCATTTTTGTTTTATCCAGTACATCCTTAACCTTTGGGTGATTTATAAATGCTGGAACAACATCATATGACATTATGCAGATATCACAATTAACAAATCCTGTTTTTTGGACTAATGTATGTTTTGCCTTAATATAAGCTATAGGGTCTGATGCAGGGTCACTCCAAAGTGACGTTCCTGAAAGTGTCTCTTTATTACTAAAGCCAAAATCTATAACTTCATTAATTCCCTCACCTACTACTGGAATCTTTCCTGTAAATAGTGCCTGTGCACACATCCATTCTTCTCTTCTAGTAATTGTTTCATCTAGCTCTGCTAAATCTAACCCTAATCTTTCAATAGCTCTATCCTCTGGAGTTCTTTGAGAATATATATTTTCTCCTGGTAATCTATCTAAAAGATCAGATGCCTTTGTAACCTTATCAGGTGCTACAAGTGGTGGGCTATAGCTTTCTGTTTGGTATCCTTGATGCTCCATAACCTTTCCACCTATTACAGGGTGAACAAATGGGGCAAGTCTTCTATTGCCCTTCTTAAAGTCCACATCTACCTTGGTAGTTGGGAAAGTTGCTACATTCCTAAAAAATGTGTCCCTTAAAAATGTGTGAACTGGAGCCATTCTTTGTACAGCTGCCATCATTGTTCTAGTTGCAAACATATTCATATATCTTGATTCCTCCTAAATTTGAATAATAAAAAAAGCTCCTACTTAGCTATCTTAGGAAAATTCCTAATTTTCTAAGTGGAACTTTATAATCTGCTTCTGATTTCCCTTCAGGGAAAATAACCTTACTTGAACTAAACTCTCCATTCATATATGCTACTCCAACTGCTGTAGTATCTCCTGTTACAATATCCTCTGCCATAATCCCATATACCTTAGCAGGGTCTATTACTCCTGTTGGAGCTATTGCATTACCTGAAGCATCAAGTTCAAATACTTGTCCTCTTTTTAGTGTTTGATTTGCAGCTACTATAACATCATCAGAAATTACCTGACATGTAGTTGCAATTAATAGATTATCTGGATTATATATTGATGTTTCCCTGTATGCCACTATCTAGCACCTCCTCTAACTTTATTTACTGAATTAGCCATTTTATTTGCCACATCATATATTTTTTCTTCCTCTGTTGCCTTATTTGTAGGTGCTCCATCACCTTCAATATTATCTATCCCCGCTGCATCTTCCTTAACGCTATTCATATAGTTTGTTCCAATATTTTTATTAGCCTTAACTATATTCATAGCTAAAGTTTCAGCAGTAATTGTATTATTAAACTTAGCATCTTGAACCATGTCCTCGAATCCTGGAACTGATATATCCTCGATAGCTTGTATTCTATCTCTTTCAGCCTTAATGCCTTCTTCTCTACCTTGATTTAAAACTTGGTTAAATAGTTCTGGATATTCATTTTTCAACTTGTCTAAAGTCATATTTCCATCTCCTTGCTTTTTATTTGTAATTTGAGGTACTTGATTTATAGAATTATTAATTTTATTAGATACTCTAGGAGTATTTTTAAACTTACTAACATCGAACTTAACATTATTTACAACCATGAAGCTTCCATTCATAAAAGCCTCTGTATCAGAATCTGTTAATTCATCAGCAAAACCCTGTTCAACTGCCTCTGCACCTGTAAACCAAGTTTCATTGTCCATTATGTCTGACAACTCTTGTTTATCCTTACCGGTTTTGACTGCATAAGCATTTATTATTGAATCCTTTACCTTGTCTAACACCTCTGTCATACTTTCAAAATCCTGTTTATTATACATACCCCAAAGTGTTACTAAAGGATTATGTATCATCATCATGGCACTTGATGGAATATATATTTTATCCCCTGCCATTGCTATTATTGTTGCTGCACTTGCAGCTAAACCATCAATAAATACATTAATAGTTGCCCTATGAGACCTAAGCAAAGCATTTATTGCTTGTGCTGCAAATACGTCTCCCCCTGAGGAGTTAATCCTAACATCTATTTCACTTACTTCTCCTAATGCCTTTAGGTCATCGCTAAATTGTTTAGGGGTTACTTCATCTCCCCACCAACTTGTTTCACTAATCGGGCCATATAGCATTAGTTCCCCCTTCTGTGTCCCTAGGTTCTTGAATGTCCAAAACTTGCCCATCTGAAATTAGTCCTCCTTCCCTCATTAGCTTTTCTTCTCTTACCCTTTGCCTATAGTTCTTCTGCCAATCACCTCCTGTAAGTTCCTGTGTTTCTCTAGCTCTAGTACTAAAGCCATTTGCAACTCTTTTTTCTGCTGCATTAACTTCCTTAAGTGGATCTATCTGACCTTGTGAAGGGCCATTCCACTCAGCACCACAATATGCCTTTCTAATCATAGGGTCATTAAAGAATCCCGGTGCTGATACTCTTCCACTTGCTACAGCCTCGCAAAGCCACTCTTCATAAATAGGCTTACAAAAATCATTTGCCATCCAACTTCTTCTCATTCTAAACATTTTCCACGCTTCTAATAGTGAAGCCCTAGATGCTGAATATGAAGCTGAAAAGTGCTTTATAAGAAGTTCATAGGGAACTTCAATTGCCGCCCCTATTTGCCTACATATGGAAGTTACAAAACCGTCAAAGGCTGTATTTGGTCTTCCTGGGTTTGCTATATTTGCTTTTTCTCCTGGAGCAAGACCTACAATTGCACCGTTTCCAAGTTCATAGTTATATTCACTATCTGATACCTGGTCCTCTTCATCAATCATTTCTCCAAGCATACCATCTGAGCTCTCATTTTGTGACTCTATAAAAACAGTAAACATACCTGAGATTACTGCTGCCATTAATTCAGCTTCAGTATATCTACTTAGCTGTTTTAGGCACTCTATAACCGGCGCAAGCATAGGAACACCACGCCTTTGCTCTGGCCTTTCACTTTCCATCAAGTGAATTACGTTATATCTTCCTGTTTTTGCTCCAAACTTCTCTACTCTATTCCATTTTTGCTTCTCCTTAAAATCTCTACTTCCTGGATGCCTTTGTGCTATATGGTAAGCAAGTACTGCTCCATTTTTATCAACTTCTACACCGTTTATTATTTTATTAACTGATTTTGGCTCAGGTACTGGAGTACAAACCCTATCAGCTTCAATCAGCATTACCCTTATGTCATATGGCATATTAGGTCTAGGGATAAATGGAAGTAGAGCAAAGCATTCACCACTCATAAGCCAACTTAAAAAAGCCAGCTGTTGCAATTCATAGAAATCATTCATTCTCTGTGAATCACAATTAACTGACTCTGCCCATAGATTAAATTCTCTTTCAACATTAGCTTCCCATGTTGCCGCCTCTTCATAATCAAGATTTAAGTATTCATAGTCTATTTGTGACTTAAGTCTTAGTCCGCTACCAATAACATTGGTTCTAGTTGTTTTAATTGCACCTGTTGCAAATGGTGCTCCCATATAAAGGTCTCTAGACCTTTCCCTTAGGAGTTCTAGATTATCATCTATATCTTCTTTAGATGAACCTCCTGAGCTTATCCATCCTCTTAGACTTTTCTTTTTCCTACTTGCTCCATGGTGACTATATCCTTCATTTAGTATTTCAAGCTGTTTTCTTGCAACTGCTCTCTTTAATGCCATTTGTGGAGCAACTGAAGAAAATATTCTATTAACTATCCCAAGTTATCACCTCCTAAAAGTCTCTTGGAATGACTCCCATTACCCTATTGGTTCCACCTCTTCTAGATTTTCTTTCTAATTTCTCAACTTCATTTTTCCAAAACCTAATTTGTTCTTTTATTTGCCCTAGATTGGCCCTTTGAAGTTGTCTTGAACCTATTTGATAGCTTTGTCCTGTTGATACTGCAATTTCAGCTTCTAACCATGCATTTAAGTGATTTCTAGCTACTTCTAATGTCCATGCTCCCATAATTACACCCCTTTTGATATCATTCTTCTCTTCTTCACTACTTTTTTAGTTCCTTTTATAGGTGATTGACTATAATAATCACCTTTTCTTTTTAACTTTTGTAACATATCTACATTAGGATTTAGTATTTCATATGCTGCATTAGCATAATTTCTAACATCTAGCGGCTCATTTCTTCTACCTGATTTCTTAATCCACTTAAAACTAGATACTCCCTTCGTATGTGTTAGCACCCTTTTTTCACTACAAAGACCCTTAAAATATACCTCATCATATCCCTTTTCTGTTTCAGTTGGGAAATGGCTATATCCTGGACCTTCAAATTCTGTTTTAAGTCTTAAGAAAATATTTTCCTTCCCTAAATCAACACCTATAGGGAATAATGCCACCTTATATCTATTGTTTCTTGAAGGTTTCCCTATAAAGGGCTTGTCTCCTCCATAGCCTTTTATAGCGAATATTCTTCTATGTTCTTTACCCTTAGTAAACTTATATACTTCATCTGTGTAATGTCCCCCTGAGTCAATACATATACATGATATTTTTAATGAGCTACCATCATTGAAGTAGAGATCTTTCATAAGATACTCATCAAGCTGATTCCATATAGCCGATTGGCCTAAATCACCATAGAAGGTTTTATACTCTATTCCCCAATTCTCTTTATCTACTCCCCATCCTACAACTTCAAGTTCTAGTCTGTTATCTTGAACGTCAACACCTGCAGTTAAAACTAAAACATCCTCTGGAAGCTCTGCATTGTATGTTTCTCTTCTTTTGATTAAAGTGTTTTCATCTGTACTTTCACCTTCATCATCTTCCCATGACTCACCAAGAGTTGTATTAACCCAAGTTTTAAGCTTTTCCTTATCCTTTTTAGCTATTTTAAATTCCTTGATAATTGTATCCCATCTTTCCCAAGGTGAAGCCAAGGCATTAATATGAAACCCTCTTTTACTTTCAGATGCATTAGGATTACCTACAACCCATTTACCTTCCTGTGCCTTCCATTCATGTTCCTTAAAGCGTTCCTTACAAAACTTACACTCCATAGTTACATCATCAAATTTGATTTGAGCCCACACTAAAGGCTGATACCTTCCACAACATGGGCAAGGTAAACACCACTCTTCCTGTGTACTATCCTCGAACTCAAACTCTATTCTCGATACTCCTCTTTCTGTTGGAGTTGATACATATACCTTCTTCTTATTCCAGAAAGTTTTTGTTCTTTTTTCAGCAAGTGCCAAAGGATCACCTTCACTTCCCGCTGATACTGGATATCTATCAACCTCATCAGCAAGGAGTACCCTAATTGGTCTACTTGCAAGACCCGCTGGAGAATTTGCCCCAACTAAAGTTAAATGTCCTCCTGGGAATATCTTATGAAGTATAGTATTGTTACTATCCTTTGCCTTAGAATCACTTACTTTTTCAGTTATTGCTGGTGTATCCCTAACCATTGTTGCTATGCGGTCTTTAGAAAAGTCCTTAGCTCCATCAACTGTAGGCTGTAATAAAAGAATAGGTGAGGGATCATAATCTATGTAATAACCTATTGTATTAAGGAGTATTTCAGATTTCCCTACTTGTGCAGATGATTTTATTACTACTGTTTCTACACTATTATCACTTATTGCATCCATCATGCCCCTTTGATAAGGTGCTCTGTCAGTTCTCCATCTTCCAGCCTCTGCACTTGCTTCACTTGAAAGCATACGATAGTTATCTGCCCACTCACTTATAGTTAATACTGGAGGTGGTGCCAATATACTAGATATGTTTTTAAATAAAGTTAAGGTTCTATTCCTTATCTTCTTCATGTTTCTGGTCAAAATCCTCACCCTCATCTTCTAAATCAATATATTTTTCTGAATAGAATAATCTAGGGTCATAATTTGATAACTCTTCTAATACCTCATAGGACTCTTTATTTATCATATCCTGTATCTGATTAACATCACTTCTAGCTATTAAAATAGGTGCAAGCTTAGAAGCCATTGAAAGGACTTTGCTTCGAAAGTTAGATAGCATGTCATTCATAACATTCTCTACATCATCTGCATAATGAATTTGCCCCTTCATCTCTGCTAGGTTAAGCTCTGCCATTTCTCTTTTTACCCTTTCATGCATAGCTTTTTCTCTGTCATAGTCTAGGTCTGCATCACTTTTACTTTCTTTAATGTCTTGATTAGTTTTTAGGTAAACTATATATGCTTTTATGCTTTCAACTAAATCATATCTCCCTTTTTTGACTCTAACTATAATCCCTTCCTCGGCAAGCTGCCTTACTCTTCTATCTGTAATGCCAAAAATATTAGCTAGATAGCTACCAGCTACTACTACATTATCTACTTCAGATTTTTTAGAGTTTATAATTACGTCTTCTTTTTCACTCATAAGCTACCTCCTCTCATATTAAGGCAAAGGAAACGGCCTTTTAATTTTTTTTGTATCTGCGTGTATTTTGGGATTCGCAAGACCCGCAACGCAGAAAAACTCGCCAAAGTACCTATTGTTTTCAAGGCTTGTATCACTTCCAAATAACTCCATTTGAGATTTACAAAAATAATAGAATGTCAATCTATGAAAAGATTTTTCCTTCTTCTATATATACATTAAAATTAACCATTAGCTTTTAATGTATGGAGAACGTCAATGTCATTATCAAATACATTTAGACTTCCGATTATTTCCCTTTAGATTTATCTTTTGTATGTAACTGTTAACTACTGCTTCAGTTACTCCTATATACTTTCTTGTTTGTTCTGGTGTAGTATGTCCTAAGGCTTGCATTGGTATTGTAATATCTTGGTTGCTCATTACAAACAGTATTCTTGCAAATGTCTTTCTTAGACTGTGGGGGGATATCCTTATACCAAACTCCTTGCCTGCTCTACTTAATATGTCATAGGCTCTTTGTCTTGATATATGTTTGTTAGCTCCCTGCCTTGACTTGAATAGATACTCATAATCCTTCTTATCTTTAATGTAGTCCTTGAGTATCATCTTAAGCTCATCATTTACTTCTACATCCATGTTAGTGTCTTTCTTATTGATGTAGGCTTTTATCTTCCCATTATCAGTTTTAACATCTCTCACTCTAAGTTCTAATATATCCTGTATTCTTAGCCCTGTATAAATACCTATAGAAAATAATACATAGTCTCTTTTGTTTCTTACTTTTAAATAATCAGATATATCTGTTATTCTTTCTACATCAAGTATTGGATCTGCTTTCACTTTATTTCTCCTATAGCTTTTAATTCTTTAAGTAGAGATGTAAAGCTTTTACTACCATTTTGAAGAGTATTGTTGAACTTATGAAATGCTTTAGCTACTGCTCCTATTGTTCCTGGAGTAATGGATATAACCTTACTAACATCTTTGCCTATATACTTTCTACCGTTAGTTCTAAATCCTTCATCATTTAATTCTTTAGCAACACTAGCCACGTTTTGAACATCAACATATCTCTTACAGATATGTTCGTTTCCTGTGCTTGTCTCAGCTTTAGATATATTTTCAAGAAGGTTTTTAACAATTACTAGATCTTCTATAGCTGATGTTACAGGTTCTATAGTCACCTTATTTAACCTCATATAACCACTCCTTATATCTGCTTCATAGATCCTCCCTTACTTCTCTTATATATAGACCTACTTTGCCCCATGAGATTTCTTATATCTTTTTCACTTAGCTTCTCTTTTCTACTTCGTCTTTTTCTTCTTTTAGGAGAATATTTATATTTGCTTTTCAAGGCTGTATATACACTGGGCTGTGATTCTTTTAGCCTTGTAGCTATGTTCATATACATCACCTACTTTCTTATTTTTCTATATAAAAAAAGAACCCTAATATTAGAGTTCTTACAGATTCTATTTAAATAACTTCTTTATTAAATCAAACAATCCTATGCTTGTTTTGTTATAGACCTTATTATAAGCTGCTTTCTTAGGGTTATTAATCCACCCCATTCCCTTTTTACCGTATAAGGGATTTATAGCTGCCTTAGCTTTTCTTCTCAACTTTCCAGTTGTTCTTGCTTTAAGACTTTTCTTAAAACTTGGCTTTCTTACTCCAAATTTCATACATATCGCCTCCTGTCACAATTATACCATTATTATGAAATATTAATATAAAAAGGCTCTCTGGACAATATGCTTACCTAAGGGCCTTTTTAATAATATAGTACTAGGTTTGTGGGAGTACTTATGAGTAATTCTCATGCTTATATATTACACCACATTTTTGGTAATTGTTTGGTTATTTTGGGTAAATCTTTGGTCAATCTTGGTATCAATTTGGTATTTTTCACTTATCCAAATACAATCTGCTATCTCATTAATCAATTCCCTTCTCATTTTGCAGCAGTTGCTCCCATCTACATTTAACATTATACCTATTTGTTGCCATGTCATTTTCTTATTTGTGCATAAGTATTTGTGCTCTAGTATAAACTTTTTATCTTCTTCTAAGTCCTCTATGACATTATCAATCTTTTGAATAAGATTTTGCTTAGATACTAGCTCTGATGTTAACTTGTGCAATAACCTTTCTTTTTCTAGGACTTCATCTTCAACTACACTACCTACTTTATGTGTTACTCCTGTTTTCTCTGTGTATTCTATAGATGAACAACCTTTGAAACTATTTTTAATTGAGTCTATTTCAATAATAAGGTTCTTAATTTCTCTTTTTATTTTATTGTAGTTATAAAGTACTCCCTCAGTTCTTTTATATAGGTCCGTTACTATTTTCATACTATCACCCCTATGTTATAATTAAGTTGCGTATGAGATAGGGGTGTAGCAAGATGCTATGCTCTTTTCTTTTTACTATACTTTTTCTTCGTATTTTCCTTATTTTGTGTAGCTATGCTCCCCACTTCATAAGTTTTTTATTTTCCATAATTCTCACAAAGTCATTAACATACTTACATATCTCATCAGTCTTTTTAACTCTCATTTCAACTGCTGAATTACTAAATTTTAAAAGTTCTTCTGATATTCCGATTTTATCCAATGATATAAAGCAATCTCCATAATCACATATTCTTAAAGCTTCTTCCTTTGTATAAAGTCCTACCTTAGATAAATCAGCTTCGTACCCACTACTATTTTTGCCCCAAAATACAAGATTGTCGTACCTTTCCCAATAACCATGTCTTAGGCATATGATTAAATATTTCTTATCCATCATTTCACCCCTTCACAATATAAAAATTTTATGTCCTACTCTGTAACTTCTTTAAATAGGCTAGGATGTTCGTAAATGTTACCTATAACTTCACCCTCTATAAATTGAAGCCATGTATCACCATAAGGCGTACTCCCTATTAATTCTCCTTTGTAATATCCCCCATTTGAGTTATATACAATTAAGTATTTTTTACTTATAAATTTATTGGTCAAAGGATTCATAAATCCACCTTCTACAATATCGCCTTCATAAATCTCTTTACCATTCTTATCCTTACGACCTGTATATTGCATAAATACTAAATCATCATCTTCATTCACTGCATGAGTAATTATGTTATAGACACACCAACAATCACCATCTTTTTGCTGTAAGTCGTCATGGTCTATCATTTCCTGTTCTTCTTTATCCCACGCTCTAAACTTAATATCTTTAGGCACACTCTCTCCCCCTTATTTTGTGCAATTAATAAATACCTCTATTTCTTTTGCTAAATTTTTAATACAATGTTTCATTGAATCTTTAAAATAAGGCCCTTCTATCCATTGGTTTTTATAGGCTTCTACTACTTCTTCAACCGTATAAGAATATCCATTTTCTTTTATGAAGCTTTCTATTTTTATTCTCTTCTCTCTTATAATTGCCATATATCGATTGATCTTAAATCCATGTTCCAGAGTTTTATCATCTAAAGATTTAACCCATGCTTCTATTTCTTTAACTTTATTTTCATCTTTTATCTTTTCTAAAAAGCAAATATCTTTTATCAAAGTATTAACCATGTCTTCCTTGATTTTGTTATAACCTTTCATCTTCTCCCTCCTTCGCAATATGATCTTATTGCAAATAAAAAATACCACGACTATTTAGTAAAAATTCGTGGTATTATAACAATTTAATTATTATCTAATTATTTATGGAGTTTATAGATAATATTATCACACAGCCCCATAAGTTCATCAGTAATACTTCTTAACATCTTCAATTCTTCTTCTGTAAAAGACTTAGCATGAAATAACTTATTTCTAAAATTAATAAAACTCCTTATCTTTTCACAAGTTATTTCATATGATTTTTTTTCAAAATTACAAATCACTTTCTTAATTCCAAAATATTGTGTAATAATGTTATATAATTTCTCTGCTCTTGATTTATTAGTAATTTTACCTAAATAAGATTTAAAACCACTTATCAAATCATTTATAGTATCTTCCGAAAATCCAAGATACTCCTCACTTAGCTTTTCTAAAAATACCTTTGAAACCTCATCTGTAAAACTTTTATTAAACAACTTTAATGAATTGGACTTGTCCTTATAGTTTTCTTCTATATATTCAATAATAGTAAATAGATTATAGTACCTACTTCTATCTTCCAACTCTCCAAAAGATCTATAATACGCCTCCATGATAAATTTAAAAGAATCACTTTTATTCATACTTACAAATAAGTCTTTAAATTCATTGTTATCTACTCGATTATTTATTGTACAAATTAATGTATCCTTGTATCCAAAACTATGGAGATAACCATCTAAAATTTCAATATTTATGTCACTAGGATTATATGTAAACTTAGAATGAAAATAATTAGTATTTGCGACTTTGCTTTGCATTGAAAAAGTTAATATTATACAAACTCTATTGATTAAGTCTTTGAAACTATTGTAAACTTCATCTTTATCATTAGCATATATATCTTGAATAACAAGGTATATATGCTCTTCTTTTCCTTCTAATATTATCTTAATATCTTCATTGATAAATTCTTCATTTCTTTCAAATTCATATTGTGTGTTAAATTCTACATAATCCTGTATTTTAAATACTATGCTACTACCAGAAGCATAACTATTATATTTAGAAATGTTATTATATGTTAACGGAACACTCAACTTAAATTTATGCATAGTTCTCTCTCCTATTTAAAGTTTATATAGCTATAAATATAATACCATATTATTTAATTTTCAAAGACCATCTTTATGTCACAATACGAATTTTTATGTCTAAACGCTTATTCTAACCTCTATGTCAACATCTAAATGCCTTATTGTGCCTCCTTTTATTTTCTTCAACTTTTCAGCCTTTCTTCTATCTCTAAAGCCTCTTTCTACTTCCTTGCCATTTTCACTATATTTAAGTATGTGTATCCTCACTGTAAATCACTTCTCCTTATTTACAAGCTTGCTAACTCTTCTCTTAAAAAGCTTATGTGACTTTCATATGTCTCTTTTAGTACAGGGTTACTTGTCCTTGCTATTTCATCTTCTAGCATTGCTATTCGATCTAGATACTGCTCTTTAACACCTTTCTTAGCCACTATAAACCTACCTCTCATTAAATCTAACTCCATCACAGAACATTTCAACAAAGTTAAAAGCTGTTCTATATCCATTCTTGTCATTCTTGCTTCTTATAACAATAAAGTCTCTGTATATTTCTTCTACAGTACCTTGTATGGCACGAGTAAACTTCTTCTTCTGCACTTTAATCCCTGTGATATTAACCATGCTACCTTTAGTAAGCCTAGCCTTTATATCTGCAATAAAGCTTTCATACTCTGTACTTATAACCTTAGAACCTTTCTCTCTTCTCTTATCCATTACAGCACCCCCAACTAAAACGGTATCTCTGTATCATCTGTAGGGAAGAACTCGCCATAACCTGGATTACTGGATGTATTCCCCTCTACTCCTGAAGCTCCTTTTGGCCAATCTAGGAACTTAACTTCATCTGCAACCACCTCTGTTACGTATCTGTTGCTTCCATCTTGTGCTTGATACTTTCTAGTTTGTATGCTACCTGAAATACCTACTAACCTACCCTTTGACAAGTTATTAGCTACAAGCTCTGCAAGCTTTCTCCAACAAACTATATTTATAAAATCAGCTTCCCTTTGACCATTTTGACTAACATAGCTTCTGTCTACTGCTAATGAAAAAGTAGTAACAGCAAGTCCACTCCCTGGAGTAAATCTAAGCTCAGGATCTCTAGTCAATCGACCTATCAAAAATACCTTGTTCATTGTTATTCACCTCATCATAGTTAGGAGGAGTCCAATCCTTGTATTTTTCTACAAGTTCCTTTGATTTCTCCCTTTGACTTTCTATAAGTTTCTTAATGTCTGGAGCATATTCGTCATTAGGCTTTTGTACTTCTTTCCCTTGTCCTATGTTCTTTCTATTTTTCTTATCTTCAAAATCTCTTATGTATGCCTCTAGTCCTTCTTTTGTCTTAACTCCTGCGTTTATCAAGTTATTAAACACCTTGCTTATATACCCCATGTTTCTTGCGTTATACATCACTGCTGATTCAATTGAGTAAATAATAACTTCCTTCTCCACATCTTCATGCCATGACGATAATTTTTGTGCTTCCATAGGGGTCACTGGATGAATGTTGTTATTAAAGCAATTTATGATTTCTTGAAAATCAGAATTGTTAAAATCACTTTCCCTAGGAATACCATCATCATCATTTCCCCCTTCTGATGAAGATGATGATGAAGTCTCTGTAGAAATCTCTGTAGAAGTCTCTGTGTAAGTCTCTGGTATAGGTTGGGTCAAATTGTCCTCCTCCATTTGGTCAATTTGTCCTTCTCCATTAGGACTTTTTGTCCCTTTGGATTGGGACTTTTTGTCCTCTCCGATTGGGACATTTTGTCCCAATCGACTGTCCTCTTTATTTTCATTAAAGTTTTTAACTATTTCGCTTAGTTTTTCATAGTCAATGCTATACCATAAAGACTTATCAAATTTTGATTTATTATAGTTAGCTGTTATTAGTAAACCTTTTTCAACTAAGCTACTAAAGGTTCTTTTTACTGTTTTTTCTACCCAAAATGAAAAGTGCTCCTCATGCCACTTTTTTATACTGTTATAGGTCCAGTACTTCCCATCTATAAAATTAAGTGCTTTTTTCTTGTTTATCTCTAACCAGTAGTGAATCTGCTGAACTATTATTGCTTCATTAAGACCTATAACCTTTGCAAGCGTAGTATCAATTACAAGTGGGTTTTCATCAAATAAAATCTTACTCACTTATACTCCCCCTTAAATTACTGTGTAAATAGCTACCCTATTTTGGGGTAGCTTTATATTATTGATAATTGCTCATAAGTATTACCGTTTATATCCTTGATCTTTTTATATACAAAACATGGCTTTTTTTCTGAGGATATAATACTGTTCTTTTCAGTAGTTTTTATGGGAGTATCTTTTCTATGACACTCCACATACTTACTACTTCTGAAATCTTCCCTCATAAAGCGCCACCTTAAGCTTTAACACATAGATACTTAAGATCATTCCATGTCATTTCAAACATATCCAATGCCTTATTTATAGCGTCTATATATCTGCACCCTGTTTCTAAATGTATCTTTACAGCTAAGTCAAAAACTTCTCTTTTACTAACCATAATTGCATTCATCGTAATTCCTCCTTAATACTTACTAAAACTAAAGTCTGTAGGTATGATGTTACGTCCGAATCTTTGCTCAAATCGTAAACAAGCTGAATACCAACCATTTTTAGTTTTTATATCTGCATAAGCTTCATCAAGCTCTTCATCTACTACAAAATCTTTTATGACACAATGTCCTTCATGTTCAGTATCAATTCTAAAAAAATCTACCATGTAACTTCTTATGCATTTAATATCTGTTCCTCTAAGCTTTCTAGCAGCCATATGAAACACTCCCTCTCTATGCACTTGCATATGTTACAAAAATCAATTAAACTATAAATAACGTTTTTAATTTATGAGCTTCGGCTCTCTTTTTTTATGCCTACAATTCCCTTTATCTTTCTATCTGCATTTTCCATTATGAAAGTTTTTTTATCACCGTCTAAATGAATTGAATACCCTTTATCATACAAAAGGTATAAATCTTGTATCGACATCATATATCCCCCTTTAATTCAAATATTTTGAAGCTAAAAAGTTAAAAAAATTTAGCACTTAGAATATATTACAGATATTCCAGCACCAATAAATTCTAGGACTTCTCTTGTTACCTTATCCCACTTCTCTTGCTCACTTTTATCTATTACACCATCGCAAGCTACCTCAATCATTGTAGGAGTTATTTCTCTAACATCAGCCATTTCTTTCTGAAACCTAAGTACAGCCTTAGCTAAATCTCCTATATCAATGCTCGGTAGATATTTTCTTCCAAGAAGTGTATTGTGCTTGAAATGCATATAGGCAAGCCATGGAGTTCCATATACTCTTACCATCACATCAACAACTTCATCTCTTGGAATAGTTGTAAATGTTTCATAATTAGAAACTGAACGCCATGATACACCTATCCTTGATGCTGCCTCCTCCTGTGTAATACCTGCAAGCTCCCTAGCTGTCTTATAGATGTTCTCAAAGTCCTTACTCAATTGTAGTCCCCCTTTTTATGCTGTTTTATTATCAAGTTTAATAGGTGATACAAATATCCCTATATCAAGCTTCATTTCCTTTAGAGCCTTATCAAGCTCGGCTTCAGTATGTATGCCATGGGCCTTTAAATATTCCCATGCCTTTTCTGCTTTTTCTTTTAATTTTTCCATGTTACTCAACCCTTTTTAATTTATTAACTCAAACTAATTTTCCATGAAACGTATATAAAATTTTTTTATTTATAGAAATGCAACTTACATTTCTTAGTACTTAATAACACAACCAGTTCATAGTAATAACAGACATGTGGTTGTATAATGACCTTAAAGATAAGAAAGGTCTATACGTGATTGGATTAATACAACATTTAGTTGTTTAGCTAATCAAAAAAAATTTCTTCTACTTTTTTATTAAAAATATAAGCTATCTTCTTTGCTATATCTAACTTGGGAGTACGAACACCCTGCTCTATCATTCCGTAATAACTTGTAGTTATACCAACTTTTTCTGCAATCTGCTTCTGTGTTAGTCCAATAGAATTTCTTAGGTCTATTAAGTGAATTCTAACTGTCTTATTCATAAATTCCCTCCTAAACAACAATAAGTTGTTTGTATTTAATTACATATTAATACAACTAACTGTTGTTGTCAATACTTTCAACTACATTTTGTTGTATATTATTTATTTTACAACTGTAAGTTGTATAATGTAATTATAAAAGATATTGAGGTGAAATAAATGTTATCTAGTCGTCTTAAAGAACTTAGACGTGAAAAAGATATTTTACAGAAAGATGTTGCAGAAAAGCTTAATATTTCTACTAGTGCCTATGGTTTTTATGAACAGGGTAAACGTACTCCAGATCTTACAACCTTAGAACTATTAGCAGATTTTTTTAATGTTTCTGTTGACTATCTTTTGGGAAGAACAAATAACAAAAATGAAGTTCTTATACCTGAAGACTATAGTTCAAAACATTCAGTTACTAAAAGAGATCTTAATCAACTAGATGATGTTCTTAGTAACGCTGAAGCTTTCTTTATGAATGATAAAGTTAATGATGAAGATAAAGAAAAGGTTATGAGAGATATTCAAGAGCTATTTTGGAAAGCAAAAGATATGAATAAAGAAAAATACGGTAGAAAAAAGAAGTAGATGTGTAAGGGGGCTTCACATGGATATTCACCGAATTGTAAAAAGGCTTATTAAAAGGTATGAAACAAGAAACCCTTTAACTATAGCTAAAGAGCTTGGGATATATATAGAATACAAAAACTATACGGATGATACTAAAGGCTATTTTATTAACTTACTAAGGAATAAATTTATTGTAGTAAACTCGAATCTAAATGAACATGATCAGCAAATTGTATTGGCCCATGAACTTGGACATGCTATACTCCACTCTTCACGTGGTACATGCATGATAAGAGAATATACTCTCTTTCCTAGAGGAATACATGAAAATGAAGCTAATAAGTTTGCAGCTGAACTATTGATAGATGAAACTACGATAAGTAAAGAGCAACTAGCTGAAATGTCAATTGACCAGCTAAGTTGTTTTTTTTGCACTCCTCAAGAGTTAATTTCATACAAATTTGATAATTACAATGACAATATTATAAAACATTACAATTATAAAAATTAGGAGGTTATAGAAAAATGGGTAGGAAACCTATATGGAAGAAAAAATGGGTATGGATTGTTGCCGTATTACTTGTTATTGGTGCAAATGCTAATTTAACTGACAATAACAAAGAACAAGCACCATTAGCTACAAGTACCACCCCCAAGGTAGAAAAAGTAAAGAAAGAAAAGAAACTTGAGGAGCAAAAGAAAGTGGAAACTTTTGATTTCTCTAAAGCTGAAGTTAATAAGGAAAATGTGCTTAAAGCAGCTAAAGAAGTTCTAGGAGATACAAAGATTAGCTCTGTAGATATAAATATTGAAAAAGGAGTAACTATCGTAGATGTAAATACTGTTATAGAAGATACATGGAGTGAAAAGACACTTGTTAAAGGGTTTGCAAATCAATCTGTAAAGGTATATGAAAAACTATTTACTAACTCTAAGGTGGGAAAAGTTTGGGTGTGGACTTCTACTAAGATGATAGATGAAAAGGGAAATGAAAAAATAGAACCTGTTATAAATTGTGCATTAACAAAGGAAAATGCCAAGGAAGTAAATTGGACAAACTTCAAACCTATGGTTATAGCAGATTATAAGAACTTATTTAATATAGCTGACGGAAGCTTTATTCATCCTGCTATAGCTAAGAAATTAAAATAACACTATTAATATAAAGTTTATAAAAATACTAGAATATAAGATTATTTGGAGTTTTTTATACTTCTTAATACTTATAAATACAACTCAAGGAGGAATACATAATGAAGAAAAAAATATCGGCATTATTCATTGCGTTAACACTACTATTTGGTAATAGTGTAGTAACAATTTCAGCAGATGCTCACTCTGGAAGAACTGATTCAAGGGGTGGACATAGGGACAATAAAAATAAAAGCGGTCTAGGAAGTTACCATTACCACCATGGATATGGTCCTCATCTACATAAAAACGGTAAGTGCCCATATAAAAAGAAATAATTACAACAGGCCTTCGGGCTTATTTTTATATTCTTTAAATATTGCAGCTGACTAAAATAGAAGTTCTTAACTAAGTTGTCTTTACATTTCTATAAATAATGTTTTATATTAAAATTTAAATTATTGGAGGGCTGAAAATGGCTTTTACATACGATCCAAACTATTTTATCTCATCAATTCCTAATATATATGGTAATGATGAAATAAGACTTCCTCAAATAGAAGCTTATAAAAAAATTAAAGATTATTTTGATAGTGAATATAAAAATAGAAATTCATTAGTAGTATTACCTACAGGTGTTGGAAAAACAGGTGTAATTGCCCTTTCACCATTCGGAATATGTAAAAAAAGAACTCTTATCATCACACCTGGAACAACCATAAGGGACGGTATACTTAAAAATATGAGCCAAGAAAATCCTAATAACTTTTGGTATAAGCGTAAGGTTTTTTCATATGGATTTCCTTTGCCTAATGTTATCGAATATGAAGGTAAAAATACACCTGAAGAAGTCCTTCAGGTGTCAAATATAGTTGTTCTTAACGTCCATAAACTCCAAGAGAGATTAGATTCTTCATTAACAAATAAAGTTGATCCCGATTTCTTCGACTTTATAATAATTGATGAAGCACACCACTCCACAGCTGAGACGTGGGTAAATTGTTTAGAATACTTTAAAAATGCTAAAGTATTAAAACTAACAGGTACTCCATTTAGAACAGATGGAGTTAAAATAGCTGGTGAACTTATATACAAGTATCCTCTTAGTAGAGCAATGCATAATAATTACGTAAAAAGTCTTCAGAATATAAAATACGTACCTGGTGACCTTAAACTTACTATAGATAATGATAGTAGCAAAGAATACTCTGTTGATGAAATTTTAAATTTAGGATTAAGAGATCAGGATTGGATTACTAGAAGTGTTGCTTATTCACAAGAATGTTCAGAAAAAATCGTTGATGCTAGCATAGAGGCGTTAAATGAAAAATTAGCAACTAGTAATGATATTCCTCATAAAATAATAGCAATTGCATGTAGCATTACACATGCGCAACAGATAGCTTCACTTTATGAAAATAAAGGAATAAAAACAGCTGTTATTTATTCAGGTCTACCTTCTGAAACAAAGGATGAAATATTTAAATCTATTGATAATCATAGGGTACAAGCAGTTGTCAATGTTGCTATGTTAGGAGAAGGATATGATCATGAATATCTTTCAGTGGCAGCTATATTTAGACCGTTTAGATCTGAACTTCCATATGTACAATTTATAGGTAGAGTATTACGATTCATACATGAAGGTAATGAAAATGATAATATTGCTAAGATAATTTCCCATGAACACTTATATCTAGATAAGTTATGGGAAAAATACAAAAAGGAAATAAACGAAAGTGAAGTTATTAAAAATCTTAAGGAATATGATGAAATACTAGATACAGACTTTGGAGATGATGATGATGCAGGATTGCCTAAAGATCCAACTAGTACTCTTGAAGTTGGAAAGGTTATAGAATCAAATAGTCATACGCTTTATGTTGATAGTTACTTAGATACAGAGTTAATTAGGAGAAGTAAAAAGGCTGATGATGAACTTAACGAAAAAATCAAACTATTAGTAGAACAGTTTAATTTAACTGAAGATCAAGCGAGGGCTTTCGCAGCTCAAGCTCAAAATGCAAACCAAAATCTTAATCGACCTGACCTAATAGTTAAGAATAAAAAGAAGGACTTAGACTTGGTAATACGTGAAGAACTTGTTCCTAACTTAATTGTAAAGTATGAAATAGATCAAAGAGGAACAGATCTAAGAAACTGTGCTTTATTTACAGGTAAACTATGGTACCTAAAAAACAAAGCAAAAGATAACATTGCTATGCTTGCAATGTATTATAATGCTTATTTAAGAAATGAGATAGGATTACCTAGAGCAAAATGGCAAGACGATGATATTAATAGAGCTTTCGATTTACTACCTAATCTTAATAATTTTGTTGAAGGTGTGCTATCCACGTATTATAATAAACAGTAGTATAAAGTAGTACAAAGTAAAGGAGGGGAGATTATATGACTATAATAGATAAGATATACGATTTAACATATAATGAAATACTCACTCCATACAACCTTATAGATAACTTAAAATTAGACAATTATCATGAAATAAAATATGCAAAAAACAATGACGGTATTATTGCTGAGGTTATATGTGATGTATCCCAAACTAGAACTTCCTTCTACTATCAGTTTAATTTTGATAATTTTTTAAATGAAATTTACTATTTTGAAGGAAATGTAAAAGAATACTTATTTAATCGTTCTGCTGAATTATCTAATCTAAGATCAAAGTTTATAAATACCGAAAACTGTGTATAATGAATAATTGATATCTTAGTATTAGTATAAATTTAATTCTTATATAAGTTTTAAAGAATTAAATTTAATATTCATTAATAAGTAATTGACAACTACACTCAAACGTGTTAGATTTTAATTAACTCAAACGAACCCATGAAACTCATGTAGGACTTTTATGTCTCTATATGAGTTTTTGTTTTGCACTACTCTACCCTTGCGAAAGGATGTTAATATTGAAAAAGGCTGCTCTTTATATAAGAGTATCTACTCATCATCAGTTAGATAAGGATTCTCTTCCATTTCAACGTCAGGAACTTATAAACTACTCAAAGTATGTATTAGGTATAGATGAACATGAAATCTTCGAAGACGCTGGTTATAGTGCTAAGAATACTATAAGACCTGCATATCAGAACATGATGTCTAGAATAAGACTTGGGGAGTTTTCCCACCTTGTTGTTTGGAAGATAGATAGAGTATCTCGTAATCTTTTAGACTTCTCTGATATGTACCAGGAACTTAAAAACTATAATGTAAGTTTTATAAGTAAAAATGAACAATTTGATACATCAAATGCTATAGGTGAAGCAATGCTTAAAATTATCCTGGTATTTGCTGAGCTTGAAAGACAAATGACATCTGAGCGTGTGTCCAAGGTAATGCTGGACAGAGCAACTAAAGGCTTATGGAATGGTGCCCCATGCCCCTTAGGCTATAAGTGGGATGAAGATAGGAAGTTTCCTGTGATAGATAAAGATGAAGCTATAGTAATAAATCATATTTATAATGTGTATGAAGAAACTGAAAGTACAGTTAAAGTAATGCACTTTCTCAATTCAAATAGCTATAAAACTAAAAGAGGTGGTAAATGGACTACTAAAGTTATAGCTGATATACTTCGCAATCCATTTTACAAAGGAACTTATAGATATAACTATAGACAATCTGCTAGGGGGAAAATAAAAAAACAAGAGGATTGGATTCTAGTTGATAATAATCATGAATCTATTATATCAGCTGAACAATGGGAGAAGTGTAATAAAATCATGGATAAGAATGCTCAAAGGAATGTAGCTTTTTATCGTGGTAAACCTAATATTCATGTATTAGCTGGCCTTATAAAGTGTGGAGAATGTGCTTCTAGCTACTCTTCTAAATTAGATAGAGCTAGAGAAAATGGTTATAGACCTTCCACATATATATGTTTAAATAGAAATAATGGCCTTGGATGTAAAGCAAAAATACTAAATGAGATGGGCTTAGGATCATTTATATTTAACTATATAGCCAATATAGTTAATGTTACTAAGTCGATTAAAAATCAGATAAGTATCAATGAATTTGAAAAATTATTGCTTAAAGGAAATATCTTTTCAGATGTAGTTGGACTAGATCCTAAGTCACTTGAAGCAATTTATTATAAGTACTTATTTTCCTACAATTCTAATACTATTAAGTATTCTTCAAAGAAACACATTGTTATTAAGAAAGATACATCTGAACTTGAATATGAAAAGAACAAGTTAATTCGAGCATTAGAAAGACTTGAAGAATTATATTTATTCTCAGATAACTCTATGAGCCAAAAGAAGTATATAGTAAAGACTAGGGAACTTGAAGATAAAATAAAAGCTATAGATGATAAAATAAGTGAAAGTAAGGTTGAATCTTTAGGTGGTGTAAATGATATAGAATTTCTAAAAAAATCAAGCTACTTCATAATGATGAATGAAATATCTAATCGAAGTGCTGATATAGAATATAGAGAGTTAGATATGAGAATAAATAAGGAAACTCTAAGGGAGTTTATATTAACAATAATAGAAAAGATAATAGTAAAAAATGATAGAATTGACTCTATCTTATTCAAAGATGGATTAGAACATAAATTTATATATAAGAGCTACCAGTAATGGTAGCTCTTTAGCTTTATATGTACAATTATATTTGTCTAAATTATATTGTATTTTTTTCAATATACTTTTTTGCTTTCTCCCGTACAAAATAATGATTATCTACTTTTGCTTTTTTTATCATTAAAGCTGTAATATCAGAATCTATATCACTTAATTTATTAAAATTATTTATAATAAGATTTTTAATAAATACATTATCATAATCCATTGATTTTGACAGTTCTGTTAACATATAACTTTTATTTTCTGTAGTAATCATTTCTAATATTGCCTTAACTACTAAATATCTTATATTTTGATTATTATCATTTTTCATGTTCAAAACAAATTGAGTAAATATATTTTGAATATTATAATCAATTTGTTCAAAAAATTCTTTATTAAAAGCATTTATAATTGAATGCAAACATTGTATTTTCTCAAATTCTTCTTCATTATTAACTTCCAATAATATATTAATCAAATCTCCAATATTTAATTTTTTTAAATGTATTTGCAACATTATATAATTAAATTTCAATGTTATCTCAGAATATTTTTGAATTATATCACTTACAGCAACAAATAATGTTTGTTCATTTTCTAGTAATATGTCATATAAATCCTCATAATTATAGTCTATCTTAGTAAAATTAAGTTTTATATAGATGATTAGTTGGATTGCACTTATCTTCTCTAAAAATGTAAGATTTTTTACAATCAATGAATCTACACAAACGTTTACTATCTCATCAAGAATCTTAACATCAACTATTTCATGATTTTCCTCTAAAATATTTTTAATTATTATATAGGAATCATATGCTTTTATACTATATTTACCGTTTTCTCCTTGCCTTTTAATATTATTCTTTATCTCCTGTATATACTTCATTACATATATATCATCATTCTTATTAGTTGTTTCTAAAAAGTACGTTTCAATATCTGATTCATTCATACTCTCTTGAACAATTTGATCAATTTTTTCAGTTCCTTCTTTCTTCTGCTTCCTAAAACTTATAACTGCATTCAATAATCTATTAGTTTTACTAGCCACTTCTTTATTTAAAATGATACATATATATTCTTTTAAAAGTGAATCTAATAATTCATTTCTAACTTCTTTCAGCTCCAATGTTTCCAATAAATCAAAAATATTATCATAAAAACGATACATCTTTTTATTAAGAATTTTTATGCATACTTCAACAATTATATTAGAATTTATTCTACATTTATTTTCTTGAATAGAACTTATAATAATATTACCTAATAAAACTACTCTATCTTCTTTTTCTATCCAGTCATAAGTTTCCTCTATCAGATTACTTAATATTAAGTCATAATCATCATCACTAAAAAAATATCCTAAGTGCTTAAATACTTGGAATTTTGACTTTAATCTTTCAGTTTTTATAGGAATAGAATCTGTAAATTTATAAATTTCATTTGCATCTTTAGAGTTCATTTTTCCCATAACATTATTATAGTAAGAAATATATCTTTCTGTTTGTTTACTATCATCAATAACCATAGACATTTTTAATAACAAAACTCTAAATTCCCAGTCTTCATATTCTTCACATAATTGAAACGCTACATCTTTAATTCTATTTTTTAATAATAGCATCTGCGTTAATGATCCATTAAATGCTGCAATAACGTAGATATTATTTAAATACTTAACATAAACGTCTAAATTATTCCCTAACCTAACACTATATGGAGATTTAGTTCTGTTCTTACTATTTTCCTTATTAATTTCTTGATATAGATATTTTTCATATTTGTCAATAAGAGGATAAAATAATCCTTGGGACATAGAGTTTAACTCCTTTTGTGCATCACTCTCTATAAAGAATTTATTTTCTAATTGACCCTTTAAATTTTGAATATTTCTTAAATCTATCAAAATATCTTGAATAAACCAGCTAGGTAAATCCTTCTCTTTTGCTAAAATAAGAGCATCATTTAAATAATTAAGTGCTGTGTTTAAGTCATCTATCCAATAAAATTGAATAGCTTGCCATCTTAATTTAACAACTTGATTTATATCCTCATTTTGTTCTTTTTTCAAGAACTCTAAAAATAGTCCTATATTAAACTCGTTAATACTCTTTTCACCCCAAAGAACTTTTAGAAATTGCTCAAAATAATTATCGATTTCTTTACTATCATTTATTTCTTGTTTTATTGAGTGAATTACATTCCTAATATATGATTTAGACTTATCAGTTCTTTCTAAAATACGCTTTTCCAACAAGCCTATATCAACTTCTCCTGTTTCTAACTTATCATGTTTATATTCTCCGAATTCGGTATCTGTAAGTCTATTCTTACAATAGTTCCTGTATATATTACATATATCATTAATTAAATCTTTATAACCTTGCTTAGCAAAGTCTTCAAAGTTATCAATTACATAATATTTAGCACCTTTTGCTCCTGTTAGTTCTTCTTGTATTTGCGTAGATTTCTTTTCATTTTGATTGCAAAATAGGTACAAAGATTTTTTTGGATGAGACTTAGCTCGATTTATTTCTCTTACTATCGCATCTGTAACACCATCAGCATTATCGATTAGAAACAAACAAACATCACTATCATCTAATGCATATAAATAATTTTGTTCTGCTGATTGAGTGGAAGATCCACCACCTTCAAATATGTAAACATCTGCTATACCAGTTGATTCAATAGATGTTTTCAACTGTCTTCTTACTTTATTATAATTTTCATACTCTTTTCCACATCTTGAGCTTATAAAAACCTTAATTTTATTTGTTATTGAAATATAATCTTCCAAATTTATCACCTACAATTATCTAAGTTATCCTTTTAAAATTATCTCATCTTATTTGATGTATTTTCAAAATAATCTGATTACTTCAACTTGACTAAATCATCACTTCTTATTATTTGGGCATTAGACAAAATTAAAGTACATACTCTATTATGAGCTCATTTGACAGCCGTATGTTATTAAATTAAAGGTTTTTCCTGTACCTTTTTTCTTATCTAAATTGTCATATATTTCATTAAAACTTTTTCTACTTTGTATCTTAATCAATTGTAAATCCACCTTTCTAATTAGCGAGTAAATAATTCAGTTAATTTAATGCTTCTTAAATATATTATACTAGTAAAATCACTACATACAATAATAACAAATATTATATAATAATTGCAAACATTGAAGAATAGTTAAAGCATTGAGTGATAAGGTTTAAAGACTTGTCCAACTATACCATACAAAAGTATAGAATTCCGTACATGAAAAAGTACCTAAGGAAGTACTACGTTTTTAAAATTATCAAGGTTATGATTTACATAAGCAACTTTAATATTGTTGCTTTTATACGCTATAGGATTATGATCTAAGATAATCAAAGAAGGGAATATGTCATACTTATTTTGAACTTCACCAGTATCTTTTAACCTTTCATATTTTTCAATATTAAGCTTATGAGTTAGAATCACTTCTATAAACTGGATTACCTCATACCCTTTATAAATATATCTTATTAATGCATCCGCCCTTAACTCACTAGTTTTATACTCTGGGATAAACTCCATTATAACAGCACCTTCATAAATAAGCTCTGAATAAAAGTCTGCAAGTAGAATTCTGTGAGTAGAAGGTATACGTCCAATATAGTAAACAGTCTTATTTGTATCCCATGGTTTACCCTTTAGTAGGTAACCTCTCTCTTCCAAGATTTTAAGTCTCTTTCTAGCAAGGTCCATACCATAACGGGAATGATTAAAAAACATCTCATAACACTGAGAAATAGTTATCCCATACTCCTTAGCAAACTCAATTATAATAAATTGTGCTCCACCCTTAGCACTATCTTGATATGTTGCTCTACTTTCTCCAAGTATAAATATAATATCCGCCATTACATTTCTATATAAAGAGTCTGTACTTTCCCCAGACATTAGAAACTTATCATATGGAGAGTTTAGAATAAAAAGTGTCCAGGCTGAGTTGCTCATAATTTCTTCCCTCCATTTCTTACAACATATTTCTACAAAAACAAAGGGTTTCCTTCCAACTATTGCAAATTACTTATTCTTTCTACAACCTTAGTTTGAACTCTATAGTATCATTACTCATAATTACCTTCAATAAAAAAAGAACCCCTATTGGGGCTCCTTTTTCTAATATGCTACAAAAGTATCGCTTTCTTGGTTTTCACCTATCTCTTTTTTAAGTATCTTGATTAAATCAGTAACTTTCTTTGCTGTTTTTTCTATATCGCTACTTGGAGTTATCACTCCACTTTGAACCATAGCTACAACAATTTCTTTTATCATTTCGTTATTCATTCTATCACCTTCTTTCTCACAACATAATTCTAAAAGAAAGAAGGTAATTCCTTCTATAATATTACATTATATTGCTTATACACTACCTAGTACCGCTAGACATATTGATATTATTATTCCCATCCTTACAGCACTAGCAAAGCTCTTAAACCTAGCCTCATCCTTAAACATTAATACAATATCATATATACACTCTAAAGCACAGGTAAATATCAATGATAATGCTATAATATCAACTATCATTCAATCACCTTTTTCTCATTCGCTTTCTTGCAACATTTATCTATGTAGCCCATAACTTCTTTACCTGTTGTTATAACACTCATGCTTGAATTCTTTATACATAATAAAAAGCACCTACATATAAGGTAAGTGCTTTCAAATTATCATTATAATTGTTCTAATCTTTCCAAGTTTATAGGAAAATTAATTGTATAATTATTTTCTCTTGCTTCTTGCTCTCCCTTAGTAGTTAATTGTATATTCCTAGGGTCACCAGCAAACATAGAGTTGTTTTTTATAACATCATACGTAACTTTATCCATATCCATTTGATTTGGTGATACTCTTAATCCCTCTTTCAATCTACCTAGTATAGTTCTTTTTAGTGCTTCCTTTTCTATAGGGCTTAATTCTACCATAATATCTCCCCCCTTTCTTCAACATGTTAATCCTTTATTCCACTTTATATCATTTTACTTTTTCTATCAATAAAAAAGAACCCCTTAAGGAGCTCTTAACTAAATAACCTCTTTATTAAATCAAATAATCCTATACTGGTTTTGTTATACACCTTATTGTAAGCTGCTTTCTTAGGATTCTTAATACATCCTGTTCCCTTTTAACCATATTCGGGTATAAGTGCTTTTTTATATTTATATTCTACATGGAGGAATGCACAGGATTCGAACCTGTGTAAGCTTTAATCTAAATAGTTTAGCAAACTATCATATTAAACCACTCGAACAACATTCCAAGGCTTGACCCCTGGACAAATGCCCACCCAAGGACCTGGATTAACTCGTGAATAGTTGTTGTACCCCTACCCTCGAGTTTTATTCCAGAATATCATTATCCATAACGATACATAAATCAATTTCCTAATGGTAGAAATATTTCTATTTAGAAAGTTTATTTGTTAATTAGTTTAAAGAATGATAGTTATCAATTATGATAATGTTATTTATGACATAATACACAGTAAACATAGAGATGACATCCTAATCTTTGTGATTTTTCTATTTTTATTGTATTTGCATAAGGGATTGATATAAATAAAAAAGAGGTAACAGAGCTTAATCTGTTATCTAAACTTTTTTAAAAGAATTGCATAAGATACTAGAGGAATATTTTGTTACTAAACATACACTATTATATAATATTTATTATCTTTTTACAAACTTTATTCTAATATTCTAGAAGTTTTCTCGATGTATCCCCATCTATTAGTACATTATTTTCTTCTATATCCAATGCTTTTTTAAACTTATTAATAGCATTCTTATTCGCTGGGCCTATTACCCTTGTATCAGAGTTTTTACTTAGGAATCCCTTATATATTAATATGCGTTGCATTACCGTAATACAGTCTCGTTTTTCGATTTCAGTAAGATGTGGAAGTCTGCTTACTAATTCTTGAGTAGCAAAACCATCTTCTTTTAATTTGTATATCCTTTGAAGAAAGGTTCTATTATTATAGCTGCCATTTCTGTAAGATTGAATACCTATTATCATCTTTAGCTCTACTTTCATTTCTCAACTTGAATCTTAAGATTGTTTGCAAATTTGATCTTTTCGTCGTAAAGCTTTAGCTCCGTTGTTTCCACTATGTTTTCTAGTGTACTTTTTATTAAGAGAATATTTTCTCTAGTTTCTTGCCAAGCTTTTTCTTCAGGCACTTACTCACCTTCCTAACAAAAGAAGGACACCTTATATAAGGTATCCTTCTAAGCTTATTTATTTGAGAAATTTACTAAAATACTTCTTAAAACACAAAAACTAGGTATGTAAACTTAAACATCCTAGCTTTTCAGATATATTAAAAATTATGTTAGACTCTTTAATGTTTATAATCCCCTATAAGGTTCATTAAACCTTCTCTAGAAATTCTCTTTTCTCTCATTATATTCATCTCTATAATCGCTTCTTTAATTTTTTCTGCTGGGGTACCCACACTTGAAGCTATTCTTTTAATAGCCTCTAGTTCTTCTTGATAAGTAGAATACATCGTCTATCACCTCTTACTTATAGTATACCTAGCCATTTATGATTAATTTATCGAATTACAGAGAGAAAATATATAAAATTTTCGTCATTATTTTAGCTTCTTTCTTATTGTAGTAATTTTCCTAATATCAATACTATATGCTCTTAGCCATTGATACAGCTTAGTTTACACTAATATCTGTTATTAACTACTAATGCAACATATCAATCAAAATAAAAAACTAGGAATGTAAAACTTAAACATCCTAGTTTTTAATATATAAGGTTATTGGAGAACCTTTTAATAATTTTCTATCAGATTAATTAGCTCGTCTCTAGAAACTTTTTGTCCTCTCATTATATTCATTTCTATAATCGCATCCTTAACCTTCTCTGATGTGTTATTAGAACTCAATGCTATGCTTTGAATGGGATTTGTTTCTTCTCTATTTGTAATATCCATGATTTTATCACCTCTTAATTTTAGTATTTCCAATCATAGAATATTAATTTGACGAATTAAAGGATACTAATATAGTAATTATTTTTAATAATGTAATAAAGTAACACTCATTAAGACTGTTTTTAAAACGTAGTTTATATACACTTCTGGACATTCCTAGTCCTTAATATACACTAATATGTACATATAACAATTAAAAAAACTAGGTATGTAAACTGTACATCCTAATTTTTTAAATATAATTAAGATATGGCAATGAAAATTAAACTTCCTACTTTTTAAAGTTCCATATTAATTTATTAATTCCTCTCTATTATTTGCCACTTCACAAATTTTTTCTATTATGCAGAAATAGCCGCTATAAGTGATAAACTGAAACCTAATATAATTAAGATCCACCCAATCCTATCTAATTTATAATTAGGAAACCTAACTACCTGCCCAGGTTTAGGTCTTCCCTTTGTTGTAATTAAGCCTACTATAATAGACCCTAGTACACATAACGTTAATCCTGTGATATTAACAATCTTTATAACATTCATTCATCTACCTCATTTCACCAGATACTGTAACACTAAAATTAATTTTTCATATTAAACCTTCTTTCATTAAAGATAGGCATAAAAAAAGCTAGGGTTTTAAACCTAGCTGTATATGCTTAATCTATTAAACTTATCATATATTTTTTCCGTTTTTAAATTTCTGCATAAACTCTTTTAGTTCTCTATTAGAACCTCTTCTTTCTTTTTCTAAATTCAAATCTAATATTGCTTTTCTAATTCTTTCAGCAGCATCATTAGATTTTCAAACAAACTTTTCTATAATATCTACTCCTCATAATCCTATTCCTTTAATATTATAACATAAATACCAAATATAATCTAATGAACTAGTTACAAAAAATTTTTCTCATATCAACCTTATATACTCTTAACCATTGACAACCTTAATTTATATAAATATACATTAGTATCTACTAGTACCATAAAAAACACCCTTATAAAAGAGTGTTCTGCTTCTGTACTATAAATTTCACTTGCTAGTACCTTGTAAGATGTTAATGTTCCAATAGCACTAGCTTTGATAAAAAGACAATCACTTGTAGAGTTATACTAAACTGTATATGCCTTTCCTTCTATAAGCCTAGGTGCACTAGTAATATTGGGCTTATAGGGTGGCTTAGTATTACTAGTTGTAATAGTACTTCCTACTCTTGGGTACATTAAATCATTATCTTACGGTATAGGAAATACCATAAAATTCACTTCTGAATAACACTGTATTTTTTATAAATTATTCACTCTATTAATAATTGGTGAGGTATTAGAAGAACTTTCATTAATTCAATTAGATAAATTAGCATTTTTAATCTATTGCTTCTTGCAATAGTTTCCTACCGAGACCAATCCCACGATAATGTTGATCAAGTAAGAACCAGCGAAGTTGAGCTCTTTCTCCATGGCCTACTATACCTATACAGCCTATTATTTTCCCATTATGTTCTGCGTACAATGAGCTATAATTGTTCAAAAACTTATAAAGTGATTCCACACTGTTATCTTTCCTTTTTTTATTACATATAGTTTTATGGTTTGTTTTATCATTTATGATAATATCAATTATAATACTCTAATATACTATATATCAATTTTACATATATAGACCAACAAAAGCGTATACATACTATTCTACTTAAACATAGTTTGTTTTTTAGGAGTTATTGTATTACCTCTACATTTCTTCATATTCTCCTAATCCATGCTATTAAATATACACCCTATTTTATACTCTTATTTCTACCAGTTCTTTTGGCTTCATATAGTTTTTCATCAGCATACTTTATAATCGCTTTTATATCTAAATTAAAGTTATTTTCATCTAATGTATATATACCAAAGCTTGATGTAATCTGAATTTTGTTATCATCAAATTCAAAAACTTTTTCCTCTACCGCTTTTCTTATCTTTTCCGATATTTTAAAAGCAGTATTATTATCTGTATTGACTAAAACAATTATAAATTCCTCTCCTCCATACCTTGCTACCCAATCATTATCTTTTCTTATTGAACTCTTAATTAGTGAAGCAAATTCAAATAATATAAAATCACCTGCTAAATGCCCATAGTTATCATTTACAGACTTAAAAAAATCTATATCTGTCATTATTATTGATAGTGGAAATTTTAAGGATTTACTTTTTAAGATCTCTATTGGTAACCTTTCATAAATAAAACGTTTATTATATATTCCTGTTAATTCATCTTTGATAATTTTATCATTCATTTCCTTTATGAAATACTGAATCTCTGCAACTGTTTTATTATAAATATTTTCTATAATACCTGTATCTGTTATATCTTTGAACATTTCAAAAATATATTTCTTATCACCTATAGTTATGGGTGATGCCATTAACATATAAATTTTTTCTTTGTTATATTCAATTTTTACAAAAGTATCATTCTCATTATATGCTCTTATAGATATACAATTAGGACAATATTCACTAGATTTCCAAAAATCATAACAATTATTATTTGAAATTTCAACCTTACCTTTACTTTTATCATAATATATTGTTTTTTTGATTAAAGGATCTACTATCCTTACAACATCATATAGATTTGTTAACATTGATAAATTGTCAATTAAAGATATCAAATTGCTATCCATTTTCTCTCCCCCAATTTATATAACTAGCTTTAAAAGCTACTTTATAATAAAAAACCAATACAAAGATAATATTTTACTATTTTTGCATTGGTTTTTTATAAAATAATTATTCTTAATATAATTCTTTTATAATCTAACCCATATTCTATAATTTTTAAATTTAATTATTTTTTAAATACATAAAATTCACCATATTAGAAAGCTTTTATTTGTTCCATAATTCATCTAAATTAGATAAATTATCATATCAACTATTATTATATAATATAAAAAACAAATTGTTAATATATACTAACTCTACTTTTTATACATATCTTTAAGCATCTCATTTGTAATTCCATTTTAATTCTTCTCTAATATTCCATACTATTTTGAATCTATAATTATATGTAAGATTCTAAATTAAATCTTAATATATTCTTTTAATTTTATATATTTATCCACTATAATACTTTATGTAGAATAACCTAATAAATTGACATATTATAGGAGAACACTAAATGAATAAATTTAAAAATATTAAATTCTTATCCTTTGCAGTAACCCTTGCCTTACTATTTTCATTACTTACAGGATGTACTCAAGTTTCAAGTAGATCTGATAGTCCAAGTAATAATATAAATAAGGAAGCAGGTGTAACTAACACAACGGATACTCCAGCAAATCAATCGCTAGATAAAAATAATATAAAACAAAATAACAGCAATACCTCTTCAATATTTAAGGTACACTTTATCAATGTTGGTCAAGCAGATAGTATATTAATTCAAGATGGAAAAGTTAATATGCTTGTTGATGCTGGAAATAATGCTGATTCAAGTACGGTAATCAACTATCTAAAAAGACAAAAGATAAATAATTTAGATTATGTTATTGGAACACACCCACACGAGGATCATATTGGTGGACTTGACGAAGTTATAAAAAGTTTCAGTATAGGTAAAATATATATGCCTAAAGTATCACATACAACTAAAACCTTTATGGATGTAGTGAATGCAATTAAAAGTAAGGGACTAAAAATTACAACACCAACTCCAGGTTCAAAGTTCACTCTTGATACTGCTAATACAACCATACTGGCACCTAATAGTAACAATTATGAGGATTTAAATAACAACTCCATAGTTCTTAAATTAGCATATAAAAACACATCTTTCTTGCTAGAAGGTGATGCAGAGGATATAAGCGAAAATGAAATGATTAATAAAGGTTATGATTTAGCTGCTGATGTTCTAAAAGTTGGACATCATGGAAGTAGCTCATCTACTACAACATCATTCTTAAATAAGGTAAATCCTAAATATTCCGTTATTATGACTGAAAAAGGTAACTCCTATGGACACCCACATAAGGAAACAATGGATAAATTAAAGAGTAAGTCTATAAAGGTTTATAGAACAGATGAAAATGGTACTATTATTGCAACTTCAGATGGAAAAATAATAACATTTAATTCTAATCCAAGTAGCTATACATCCCCTGGCAATGGAAGCAAAAAGTCTACAAGTAACTTAGGTAATACTTTAAGCCATGAGGTTACGAATTCAAGCAAAAAATCGGATAGTAATGTAACAGTAACCCTTCCTAAAAAAAATCCGTCTACTAATACAAGTAAAGGAGAGGTCTACTTTACCCCTAAGGGTAAGTCATACCACTCAACTACTAACTGTAGAACACTATCAAGAAGCAAGACTATACTTTCAGGAACAGTGCAAGAAGCCATAAGCTCTGGTCATGGCGACCCTTGTAATGTTTGTATTAATTAGATTCATCACCTAAAAAAGCAATAGTATCGCTCCAGTCATTTCATATAGTACAAAGGAAAAAATGCCTTTAATTCTTTGTACTAGCTTATGATACTATCATTTATAATTATAAAATTATTAGGATTAGATGATTATCAATTATGATAACATCTAATATGAATATCTTAAAATAAAAATAGGCACCTACTAATCATAAAGTAAGGGCCTATTTTTTTAAATTATACTATAGCAAATGTATTTAATTTAATCCTATTCATTAGTTTTTTCATTTTAATATTCTTTGCATTTTTTAATAAACACTTTAATATTATTTTCTTCTTCTTCTCTATTAGTCCCTGTTCTCCCTAGTCTATCGCATAAGCCTAAAAGAGCTACTTCCTCTATATCCGCTTCTTTTTTCATAGATTCAATATCACCAAAGGGTAGGTTTTTAACTACAAATAAAATTTGCATATGCCATCTAACTAAAGCTGATACTTTATCAATAAATACAGTGTCGGAAGTAAATTCCTTTAAGAATTCTCTCACTAAACTTGATCCTAACTTATCATGATCATATGAGGTTATTCTTCCCTTACGAATTCTAGTTGAACCAGGCTTTCCTATATCATGTAGTAATGCTGCCCACATAAATGCCTTTATATCATTACTTCTTTCTCTAACCTTTGCTGCTTCATCTATAACAAGCATTGTATGGTTCCATACACTTCCCTCAGGATGATGTTTTGGAGATTGCTCTGTTTGTTTTAATTTATATAATAGTTCAAATGGATATTCTCTAAATAATGAAGTTTTTGAAATTTCATTAAAATACTCTGATGGAGTTTTATCTTCTAGTATATGAGTATTTATTTCATCAAAAAGACTATTCTTAGAATGTTTAAGCATACTTTTACTCATCCCCTTAAAAATTAATTATATAATTTATTTTATTGATAGTATTCCGTTTCTCATAATAATTATGCTCATTTTCCAAACAATAGAAAAAGCCAACATTACATAATGCTAGCTTTTGATAACTTATATATAATATAGTTAATTCTTATTCTATTTCATTAAGCAACTGGCTCTACTACAGGAGCTTGATCAGTTGATTGAACTGGGTCTGTTGTTGGAGCCGGGTCCGTTGTTGGAGCCGGGTCCGTTGTTGGAGCCGGGTCCGTTGTTGGAGCCGGGTCCG